>NZ_JBHTCP010000014.1:0-169712 GCF_042665465.1 Fictibacillus iocasae
TCGTTTGTTTTGGTCGTACTTAACAAATTCGAGTTTTTGGGGAGGTACTCCTTTTTTCGTGTTCTGAAAACCCTGGTACTCTAGGGTCGGGAATTATGAAATTCACTCAAGTAATAAAGAAAGAGGCACACCTTTTCCATTAAAGGGTTGCCTCTTTTTGATTTGTATTCAAGGGGATCCGTTGAAACAGCAGGGGGTTATAGCTTGCCGGTGTAAAGGCAGAACTAGACGATTTCCACAGATTTCCGAGTAATCGGGGCATCATCTGTTTGGAAGGCACTTCACCATAATGCAGCCAGTAAGTGTAATACAAAAGGTATAGCTTTCCGCTTACAGGGACTAAGATCGTATCGTAAAAAGATTTGTTTTCTGTGATGGAGGCAAAAGAATTAGATTCCCATCCTGGGACAAACCTCGCTCTTTTCCCATCATATGTTGTTTCAATAAAATGCAGCGCATGAGAAACTTGGGGATCATCTTCTCCGTCGCAATGTGCCAGTCTTGACTGACGGATGACCTCCCATTCTTCCAACGTATCGGCCAGTACCGTAACATGAGCGTAAGCTTTGTCGAAATAAGGCTGAGAAGGTTTGTATCCCTTTTCCTCTAAACGGTGCACTAGCTTTAACTCATTTTCTTTTTCCTCCTCATCCCAGTAGGGCGGTTTGAAAATCTGCCGCGCATACTTTACCTCCGTCAGCGACTTGCAGGCAAAAGCTGTGTAATAGTACCACTGTCCCATATCGTCCAAAAAGATAGAATCGTCTCCATCGCAATATTCAATAAAACAGTTCGACCGGTCAAACTCGTATAACGGCAGTTCTCTGGTTTCACTTCGATCGAGGTCGGATGGCTGCTGAACAGGAACGATCATATGCAAAAGAAAAGAGCTTTTTCCCATTAGGAATGCTCTCCTCTGCGCTTAAATAGCATCTTGGTGCCTTTGACAGCTTCTTTCACTTTAAGGAAACTGTTTTTTTTCTGACGGATATCCCAGCGAATGTACTCTTTTTTCTCGTTTAACAGTGTCTGCTGATTTTTTATATCATTCATTTGTGCCTGAATGCTGTCACTTGTGTGCTTCATGTGCTGCAATGTTTTCAATGATTCTTTAACAGGCTTCATGGTTCTCCACGCGATGAACCCAACAGCAGCAAGGGTCATAACAATTACGGCAGTGATAAACATGTTTCTGCACCTCCTAATGTAGTCAATATACCCTTGTCAAACAAGAAAAAAACAGAGATATGATTAAAATTTCATTTTCCATGGAACCCGCAGACTTCTGAAGGAAAATAAAAAAGCTTCCTTAACAGCAAGTCTTGCTGGTTAGAAGAAGCTTTTATTTATTGGGACATGTTTTGCAGCATGTGCCGCCCTCTGTTCTGTAATAGAGGCAGCATGTCTGCCTAATTTTATTCCCATTTAAGTCACCTGCTGTCCGCAGTCTCATGAAAGGATGTTTTCTTGTGCCAAAAAGGGATGGCGGTGAGTTCAGTGAGATAAATTGGTAATCTGATATAATTTGCTGCTTTATAGCAGCAGGGTGTTCTTCTGACAGCCATTTTTCATACAGCCATCGAATGTAGATCCAGCAGTTCTCCCAGAGCATGGCTTTTGATACCTTAGCTGTTGACGCAACGTGGTTAAGCATGACCGCGATGTTTTCCTTGAAAATCATTTCTAAAACAAAGGAACGCCAGTCTTCACGATTGCGGTCCAGTGCGATGCAGTCCGCGTTTGTCAATGTGAAGGAAGGAAGCCACATCTCTTTGGCTTCGTGGTCAACGAGCTGAACGTTAGAGATGGAGGTGTTGAATGATTTATTCAGCATCGTCATCGCATAAAGAGCGGCTGTCAAACTGCAGAATGCATAGCGCTTAAAGAATAGAGAGGCGCTGACTTTTCTGTGCTGTGAGCCAATCTTAGGTCCTATGTCGTCTAAAAAGGCAAGAAGCCGTTTGCCGTCTAACAAATCCTCCGCTGGAATAACGTGCTCTTCTGAAGAGGGGCGAAATGAAAAGCGATAATGACTGCTTATAAAATCTTGTTCATCCTTCGTCCAGCCTTTAGCCGAAGGAACGTTGAGGAATGCCATGTTGTATGAATCGCCCCTTTCCGTATGGTATACAAAGCGGTGTTCCGAATATAGGATCTCGGCTGATTTTGCAGCGCATGTGAAACACATCATTTACGAGCTCTTCGGTTACGATAATTTCGGGCGGCCCCTCATTATAAACAGAGCGGTCATTTACCGCGATGAGATGATGGGCATAACGGCACGCAAGGTTCAAATCATGCAGAACCATCACAATCGTCCGCTTCTCTTTTTGATTAAGCTCAAACAGTAGATCCAATATTTCTATTTGGTGTGATACATCAAGGTATGTAGTCGGCTCATCCAAAAGAATCGTTTCTGTTTCCTGTGCGAGCGTCATGGCGATCCATGCGCGCTGCCGCTGTCCGCCAGAAAGTGAGTCGACCGGAACATGTCGTTTATCAAGCAAATCCACAGATTCCAAGGCTCTATGCACAGCATCATCATCTTGTTCAGACCATTGCTTCAGCCAAGACAGATGAGGGAACCGGCCTTGTTTGACAAGCTGCAGGACCGTTAATCCTTCAGGGGCCGAGGGGCCTTGTGGAAGAATGGCTAATTGCCGAGCTACATTTTTAGTTGGCTGTTTTGCGATATCCTTACCGTTTAGTAGAACAGATCCTTTTTCTGGCTGAAGGAGACGAGCCATCGAGCGCAATAATGTCGATTTTCCGCAGCCATTACTGCCGATCAGAACGGTAATCTTACCTTTAGGTATTTCCAGATTCAGCTGGTCAATAATGGGCCCGTTTCCGTAGCTTAATGTCAGGCTTTTTGTTTCTAGGACCGTCATATGCTGATCTCTCCTCACGCAAGCTCGAAGCTTTATATCATCTATGGTTTATTGTTGGCATGACACTCTGATTGATATTCATTTTCAATTACCATTTTAGAAGAGAGAGAACGTATTGTCAATGAATTTGAAAATCATTATCATTTAAAATGTGTGTTGTTTTATCTTTTCAATGAGTGATGGGATTTATTTAGCTCGCCTTCTATACTAGATAGGTAACCGAAACAAATACTAAAACAATCCTTAACATTTCGTAGATAGTTAATGGCAGGCACTTGAGTGGTAACTGCGAATGTGTATAAAGAAAACACAAAAATTTCAAGAAGAAAAAAAGAGAACAAGTGGAGGAAATATGACAGTCATTAACAAAAAGAACGCTCCTCATTATCATTGGGGTGAGATATGCGAAGCATGGAAGCTTCTAAATGGTAAAAGCATGAGCATCATGCAGGAGAGAATGCCGCCCTGCTCTTCTGAAACAAGGCACTATCATGTTCATGCCTCCCAGTTTTTCTTTATGCTAGAAGGAGTGGCCGTGATGGAGGCGGATGGTGTGGATTATGTGCTGCAAAAGCATGAGGGGATTGAAATCTCATCTGGTGTGGCGCATTGTATTCGGAATATTTCTTCTGAAGATGCAGAATTCCTTGTGATCTCTCAGCCAGGCACAAAGGATGACCGGATTGTGTTAAAAAAGGTGAAAACCATCTCGGCCGTAACTCTTTAAACAATGAAATGGTTAAATGGTAAATGGGGTCCGGTACCATCTAGGCGTTATTTGCGCCATGGTCGGAAGTGTGATGAATGGTACCGGACCCTTGTTGGAAACACTATAGCCTAACAAAGGCGGTGTTGAAAATTGCTGAGAGACAATAACAGCGAGGACCAGATGAATGAGGGAAAATGGCAAGAGGGAAGCCGGAATGCAGGGGTTAAGGTTATCTTTTTCGAATCTCTTGAAGAAGCGGATGAGAGCCACATCTATGATTCGCTTCCATTGCATGAACTGGCACATGGACGAATGAAGAAGTTCTCCAAACGGCCTTCTCTCAGCGTTTACGATAATCATGTGGTTCTCTCAACGTTTCTTATAACTGAAAGCTTCAGCCTGCTAGCTGTTAATATCCTTGCATCTCCACAATGTGTTGTGTGTGTTTGTGAGCAGCCTCACGAGTTCAGGGAGAAGCTGGAAAGTGATTTCTCAATAAACCCGCACCACACGGGGAGTCCAGCTGCTGCGCTTTACCGCATACTTAACGAAGTGATCAGCTCATATCTGCATGCTATTGATCTGATTTCAGGCCAGCTGCTTAAAATTGAAAAAGAAGTTTTTATTAAACCGTTCAGCAATGACACAGGTCATCGTGTATTTCGATGGAAGGAAAAGCTGACGAATATTAGACAGATCGTGGAATCACAAGACGCCTTTTTAATGAAGCTTGCGCATAAGGATTTCATACTGGCAACCGATGACTCAAGCGTTTACTTTGAAGATTTAATGGAGACGTTTAAAAGGGTGCCTGATGCTCTTGATTCCTTTAAGGATAATCTGCAAGGTATTTTTGATTTGCAAATTTCCCTTAAGTCCGATCATATGAACAAGATTATGAAGACGCTGACTCTCGTGAGTGTCGTTTTTGTTCCGCTCACTTTTTTGGCAGGTCTTTACGGTATGAATTTTGAATACATGCCCGAGCTCCGCTGGCAGTATGGCTACTTTACTGTGCTTGGCCTGTGTGCCGTTCTCGCCGTCTCTATCCTCCTACTTTTCAAAAGAAAAGGCTGGTGGTAGACGTACATAATCTATTTTGGATTAGCCTATTCTAAGAAATGACGGGAAATGTAAATCAAAAGCTAAAGGTGGAAATGGTGATGGAAAAACAGCCATACTATGTAAATGTCGAAAGTGGAGAGATTCATTCAGATAAATCAGCAGCATCCTTTCAATTCGAAATAAGCGCGACCGCTGATGAAGTACGAAAACTGGCTAAAATGTTTGAAGAAGTGGATGTTGCTGCAACAGATACCTTCCTTCGATCCCACGTGCCTTATGTTCAGTATCACGATGATGAAGACAACGACAGGTATGACCATAAGCTCCGGGAAGTGTACCAAATGATTCATGACTTAGGGCAGCCTGTCACGCGGAGCCATATTGAAAGCATGAACATATTGGAGAACCGTGATAAGTAGCAAAAACGCCCCGTGCTTCGGGACGTTCTTCATGAAAGGATATCAGCTGCCAAGATCATGATCCAAACAATGACAGCGAAAAGTACCAGTGCTAGGAAGATGGGGTTCAGTACGACAGTATGGCGGCTGATTGCAGGGGCTATCTTGTTATCGGCAGGCTGCTTTTGTGTCTTGCCAAGCTGGTAAGTCCATATGAGTCCAACAGCTAAAATGATGGCTGCGAGGCCTAAGAGAATTAATGTAAGCATCTTACCACTCCTTAAACATCATTAGGGATTTATCCGCCAAAGCGGGCTGACATACTTAGTGTTCAGCGATTTCAACAAGAATATGCAGATCACACGCAGATCGTAAAAAAAAGAAAAAGAGCATATACGCTCTTTTTCTTCATTCATTAAACGGCTGTCATTTGCAGCTCGCGAAGCTTGTTTTGTACAAGTGTAAGAACAGCTGTTCGATCGTTTGCGTTATAAATGTCGTATTTGTTGCTTTCTAAAACGAGGACCGGCGTTTTATCATAGTCGCGGATCCATTCTTTGTACTTGTTGTGAAGCGTCTCGTAGTAGTTGAGCAGTTCTGGATGATTTTCAATTTGCTCGTATGAGCGGCCGCGCTGCTGGATGCGGCTAAGAACGGTGTCAAGATCGCTATCCAGATAAATGAGAAGGTCTGGGCGCTGTTTTGGCATTTTATCAATCTCATTCATCATCGTCTCTAGCAAATCAGCGTACGTTTCAAACTCTAAAGAAGTCATATTCTCAGCTTCATGGTTGAGCTTTGCAAAGATCAAATCCTCGTAAAGACTTCGGTCGAGCACATTGTCGTGATTTTGCCTTGCTTTTCGAATCGTTTTAAAGCGGGTGTTCAAGAAATAAATCTGAAGAGGGAACGCCCACCTTTTTGGATTTTCATAATAATCGGGTAAAATCGGGTTATCGACGACGCTTTCGTAAAACACTTCGCTGTCGAGCGCTTCGCTTATGATTTCGGCGTAAGTCGTCTTTCCCGTGCCGATCATGCCTGCCATTACTATCACGTAAATGTGCCTCCTGTGTATCTGTCAATATGGTGTATGTAAATATTCCGATTGCTACATATGGTATGCTTTAAGTTTCAGCACTTCTACAAATATACCATAACTAGTAAGATTCGTGGAAGGGCTGGATATAAAACTCATAAACTTCAGGCAAAAAGAAGAAAAGGCTGTGCCGGCGGGCACAGCCTTTTATCATCATTTACAATGAAAAAGGGGGTTGTTGATAGGGATGTCTATACTATATCAACAGCGATTCCTTTAGATTGGAATATGTGATTTTTTTGATACATTTATGACAAACACGTCATTTTGTGTTAAGGCTGCAAAACAAAAAGCCTCCGCTAATAAGGGAGGCTTTTTGCCAGGGGTAAGGGTACATTTAATTAGACGAGCCTTCTGGCACGAAAGTTTCAAGAAAAGAAGAATTTTTCAAAAAACGTATCTCGTTTATGATAAAGTAATGAGTTAGAAAGAAAGAATGGGGGCTTAAAGGGCATGCGGAACATGAGGGACTCGTTAAATCGCATTCATCCCATTGTTACGACAATCGTAGCCGGAACGTTGTTTACGAGGGCTGCTTTTTTTATGACAATGCCATTTTTGGCGATTTACTTATACGAAGTTATGGGAATAGCTCCAGGTATGATCGGACTTGTCATTGGGTTCAGTGCGTTGACAGGAACGTTCGGAGGCTTTTTTGGAGGATATCTGTCTGACAAGATCGGACGTTTTCCTGTGATGATCGGGGCGGTTCTTGTTTGGAGTGCTGTGTTCGCTGGCTTTGCTTTTGCGCAGGAATTATGGCATTTTTTCGTGCTCAACGCCTTGAATGGTTTGTGCCGTTCGTGGTTCGAGCCAATATCTCGAGCCCTCCTGGCAGATGTGACGACGAAGGAAAACAGGCAGTCTGTCTTTAGTGCTCGATATTTTGCCATCAATGTTGGTGCTGCTATAGGACCGGTTATCGGCACTTCCCTTGGAACGTCTTCATCGACGTCAGGCTTCCTTATTACATCGGCATTTTACGCGGCTTACGCATGTGCGGTGGTCCTTCTTATGCAAAGGTACAAGGAAGCAGGCCAGTCGCAGGCTGAACAGAAGTACTCTATACAAGACGCCTTCACTGTGCTGGCCGCAGACCGTGTTCTGCTTTTCTTTTTGCTAGGCAACATTGTGGTGATGATGGGGCAGGCACAAATGGATTCGACGCTGGCACAATACCTTGGCAGTGCACCAGCATTTAAGGACGGGGTGAAATTATTTTCATATCTTATCCTGGTGAATGCCATTACGGTACTGATTCTGCAATATCCTGTCACAAACTACATAAGGCGGTTTGATACGATGTATGCCTTAAGGATTGGAAGCTTTGCTTTCAGTCTGGCTTTGCTCGGGTTTGGCTTGTCCACGAAATGGTATGTTCTTGTGGCGAGTATGGTAGTTCTGACCGTAGGTGAGATCATCGTGTTTGTGATGAGTGACGTGCTCATCGACGATCTGGCCCCTGATCATATGAGGGGGACGTATTTCGGTGCCATGTCACTAAGATCGATTGGTTTCAGTGCTGGCCCGTGGATTGGCGGCTTGCTTCTGGAAGCCTATGGATTTACAAACGGACTTTATATATTTGGAACGCTGGCGCTTCTCTCTTTATCAGGGCTTCCTATGTTCCAAATCGGACAGCGTGTGATGAAACAAAATAAACAAATAGAAACTCAGCGAGGTGTAATGTGATGATTAAAGGAATAGAACATACAGGAATTATGGTCAGTGACTTGGAAAGCTCTCTTGAATTTTATTGTGGCATATTGGGGCTTGAGCTTATAGACCGTTATATGCATCCAAGTGCAGGGGTGGAACTCGCCTTTTTAGGCCTTGAAGGAAAGGTGCTCGTGGAATTAATCGGAGGGTATCCGCCAGAAGTGTATACAGAAGGGAAAGTTCACCATGTAGCGTTTTTGGTTGATCATATTGGTGAAAAGCTCGACACATTGCGGACGAAAGGTGTCAAACTAAAGGATGAGCAGCCAATCGAGCTGCCGACAGGATATTATTTCTTTTTCTATGGACCAGATGGAGAATATCTGGAGTTTTTCGAAAGAAAGCAATAAGGTACAGAATAAGGGAAACACTGCGGGCTTACATCGCGCCGGGCAGTGTTTCCCTTAAATATTGATCCGAGCAGTATTCCACGCCATAGCGGCATCTTGATTCTCGCGCATTTTTAGCCCGGGTCGGATCAATTTTGATTCTTGTGATGCAGGGGTACGTATCCATGATTTTCTTAGCGATTTTATCACCGGCTTCGTCAGGGTCGGTAAGAACAAACACTTCTTGGCAAATAAGAATGGCCTCTTCGATCGCACGGCGTTCTTTTTGGCGGAACGATACACCGTTTAGGATAACAAAGTGAGCATCAGGCACAACGTTCATGACTTTCTCGCAGTCACTCTTTCCTTCTACAATATATCCTTTCATCATTCCCTCCTCTAAAAAAGGATTCTTTAACACTGTATGGAAAAGGGAAGGAAAATAGTACAGGTTGTCAGCTGATAGGCGTATAGTAAGGTAACGGGTCTGGAAGGGGAGGAGGTCAAAGCTGTGGATTTTTTCATTCAGACGGTAAAAGCAATTGTTGTTCTGCTCCTGGCCATTCTTCTTATTTTTCTTTCTTTTTTGTTGCTTGACGGTAAACAGGGGCTCTTTGCAGCAGCACTCTTGCTGACGGCTATGTTTGGACTGCTGATATTCTTCATTCAGGTGTTCATAATTGATTCGAGCATAAGAAAGGATCCTTTACGCCTTCTATCGTGTATTTGCTGTTTACTTATTTCTGGAGCCGTGGTAACAGCTGTTGCTGTTACCAATGAATCGCTGTATACGGTGCTTCCTCATTCCAATCTGAAGCCTGTGGATAAGATCTATTTTTATAAAGAGGCGCTATTGTATAGAAGCGAAAGGAAACAGACGAGGTTAAAGTATCTTCAATCATTGAAAAGCTATAGAAGAGACGGCTTCACCCTTTATTACTCAGAAAAAGACGAGTCGCTCGCTAAGAAAATGGTTCATCACAGCCCTAAGGTGAAGAAAATAATGAATGCACTGACAGGAGGGTTTCTGCTAAAGCCCGTGAATGTCATCCTTTACAGCAACCCATTCATCTTCCAGGACCATGTACCGAAACACCGGTTCGATAGGCTGAAAGGCATGTACGTGCCCAGCGAAAATACGATTCATTTGTTTATTGGAGATCATGACCGGACGAACGAAGAGGCTCTCCTAAAAAGGTTTGCCCATGAATATGGCCATCATTTCATTGTTTCATTCCTTGAGTCTCACGGCTTAAATAACCGTCACCTTCCGAGATGGTTTGAAGAAGGAACAGCTGAATATGCTGCGGAAAAAAGTATTCGGCTGCGAACGCCATTTCGCCCACTAAACATTATTCCGTTCAAGCGGCTTCATACAAAGCAGCAATGGGAGGAGGCAAACCGAAAAAGCTCACCTCATCATCCATACAAGCAAAGCTTTCACGCTGTTGACGAGCTGATCCGGATAGCCGGACCTTCGGAAGTAGGCAAGTTAATGTTATTGAGTTCGGACGGTAACTTTTATGGATGGCTGGAGAAGATATCAGCCATGTCATTGGAGGAGTTTCAAGTCTCGTTCCTTGCGGAGGAAATGGAGATATATAAGGACCTAAGGAGAAATTAGTAAAAGCTGTCCAGAGGGGCTAGGCCCTCTGGAACAGCTTTATTTCACTTGGAAAATAAGGCAGCGTCAGCTTCTTTATCTTTTTCTTAGCTTTCTCAAAACGATAGGCAGAAGCCGCTTTTTCCCTTGCTGGACAGTGTAGGCTATCAGCATGCCTTTTAGGCCTTTTGATATTCGGCTCATTCATCCTCACACTCACTTTCACAGTCGGTTTCTTAGAATGTACCCTTAAACCGGGCGTCTCAACCGCTTTTTTCTGCAAAACTCCATACTTGTCTATACCAAACATAAGGCAGTGAATACGATGGAAAGGAACACAATTTTGATTGGAGATGACTCTATTGTCGCAAGATCGTATGTTTCCTTACTATCCGGGCTTTGGCGGAGGAGGACAAGGCGGGCAAGGAAGCCAGTTTCCATCGCCGCCATCTGGACCGCCAGGAGGCGGCGGAGGCGGAGGAATGGCACCATCAGGACCGCCGCCTTCATTTGTACCGCAGCAATCACAAGCCTTTTCGATGGGAAGCGGTGGAGGACCTGGTGTTTACGCGGTAGATCCAGGTGCTGTCCGTCCTTGCTTGTATCAGTTCGTTTATATCTGGCTTGATAATGGCCGCAGTTTTTGGGCGTGGCTGACCTTTGTCGGACGCCGCTCTGTAGCAGGCTTCCGCTGGACAGGGAGACGCTGGGTTTATTTTGGAGTAGATACAAACAGCATCAATTCATTTGTTTGTTATTAATACGCAGGAAAACCGTTCGTAATCCGGACGGTTTTTTATTTGTGTGCCAGGCATGGCACCTATCTAGGTTTTTGGGGTCCGGTACTCATCCCCTTTATTTGGCTTCATGCAGCTCAATAAGTCGGTATAGTACCGGACCCCAAAGGCTTTAAGGCTATCAGGCTATCAAATAGCAAAAATGATTTTTTTGGTCAGATGACATTTTTATGGTATTCAGCATATAATGTTTTCAAAAGGAAAAAAGTTTCCTTGAGGAAAGAAGGGCTTTTATGTGGCATAAAGAAAGTTCTTTGCTGAAGCTGGAGCATTACACACAATTGTTGTATAAGCTGAAGATTTTTTCAGAAGATGATAAGAATGAAATCATTTCAAAGATCAAGGCGTACCAAAAGGATTAGACACATAAGGAAACATGGCTGCTTAGAAGGATTTAACCCATTTATTCCTGAAATTTATGACAACGTTTACTTACTTCACAGATTAAAAGCTGAACATTTTTATAGCATTAAAAAAACCCGCCAGAAACCTGGCGGGTTTATATGTGTGATTACTTCTTAACTACGTTAGCTGCTTGTGGTCCACGAGCGCCTTCAACGATTTCGAATTCAACTTCTTGACCTTCTTCTAAAGACTTGAAGCCTTCAGATTGGATAGCTGAGAAGTGTACGAATACATCGTCTCCACCTTCAACTTCGATGAAACCGAAACCTTTTTCTGCGTTAAACCATTTTACCTTACCAGTTTGCATGTAAATGCCTCCTAAAACTTTGCACCAGTCGTGCGATATTACCATAAAACTCGTCAATCTTTTCAAAAGCGTAAACAAAGTCTAAATGGTTGAAATTACTATAACATAGGACATAATCGGAATCAAGTCTGCACAGTGCGATATGCTTCTCGCTGCGTAAAAAAAACCATCCAAAAGCCATGAGCTTATGAGGATGGTTTTATTTCGTGGGAAGGCCTGACAGCGACAACTCCGGTGGCTTTCACGATCTGATTTAGAATATTCACTCTCGATTGATCATCAAAATTTTCCGCTTTTACATACGCAAATCCATTTTCATTGGATATGTATCGAGGAGGGAGATTGTTTAACGTGATGGCATATACATCGGTTTTGCAAATCTCACATTTGCAAGGAAGCTGAAGCTGGCTCCAATAGTTGTTTAGTGCTTCTTCCACCAGTATTTCCATGGCATTTTTTACGTTCATGGTGAGTATTAGCCCCTTTAACCTAAAAATCTCATAATAACTTAAGGATAGCTTATTATTACTACATAAGTAAACTTAAAGTGCTAGATATAGATCATATTGCCTATTTTTTTAGATTATATATGATTTTTCAGAATTTTCTCTTGAAATCATATATGATTTGTATTTATCATAATAGTATGAAAACAAGCAAACAAAGCAAACAGCAGTACGCTTATCAGGTAATCAGGAGCCGGATCATTGACAGCCGCTATGAACCTGGCCACCGCATCATTATTGACCAGCTCGCAAGGGAATTAAATACAAGCCCCATACCGGTGAGGGAGGCGATCAGACAGCTGGAAGCAGATGGACTGATCACATTTAGACCTTACAGTGGAGCGGTGGTCACTCCATTTAATGAGAAAGCGTACAGAGAAACATTATCCGTTCTTGCCGTACTCGAGGGAATGGCCGCATCATTAGCCTCACAGAACATCACAGCGGAAACACTGGCTGAACTCACGCTGCTTAATTCTCGAATGTCAGATGCCTTATATGAATTGGATTTCCCTTTATTCTCCAGCTATAACCGTCAATTTCACAAGCTGACATACGAAAACTGCGGCAATGACTATTTGCTTCAGAGTATCGTGGAGACGTGGGAGAGATTGGACACTGTGAAGCAGAGAGGGATCATGATGAAACCGAGCCGCATGAAAAAGTCCATCGAGGAACATGATATGCTGATCCAGCTCTTAAGTGAAAAGGCGCCAAAACAAATCATCGAAGAATTTGCCCGAAAACACAAACTGAACACACTGCAGGCGTTTCTTGAAAAAAATCAATAAGTCAGCCTGCAGTTTTTTTATTCCAAAAAAAGGGAGAGAGTGCGGTTGAAAACGATTGAAGAAGTAAAAAGAGAGCTGCGAGGTTCCATCGCTCCGATCATCACACCATTTCAAGAAGATGAATCGGTTGATTACGAAACCTTATCGTCATTGATTAACTGGCATATCGAAAGCGGGAGCCATGGCATCTCCGTCACCGGTACGACTGGAGAACCAAGCTCACTCACACTCAGTGAACGGGAAAGAGTGATGGAGACAGCGATTCAGTCAGCTAAAGGCCGTGTGCCTGTAGTACCCGGAACAGGATCCACCAATCATCAAGAAACCCTTCACCTGACCAAACTCGCGCAGGAAATGGGAGCCGATGCCGCGATGGTCATCGTACCCTACTACAACAAGCCCTCACAGCATGCGCTATACAAGCATTTTAAAACGATTGCTGACAGCGTAGACATTCCTCTTATAGTCTATAACATACCAGGCCGGACAGCCGTTAACCTGGAAGTTTCCACACTCGCACGACTTAACGAAGACTGCCGAAATATCATCGGAGTAAAAGAATCGAACAAGGATTTTGAACATATAAACCGAGTGCTGCTGCACTGCGGACGCGATTTCCTATTGTATTCAGGAATTGAGCTCCTTTGCTATCCGATGCTAGCTATCGGAGGGGCAGGCTATATCAGCGCGACAGCGAACATTATGCCAGGCAAAGTGGCGGAAGTGTATAACGCATGGGAAGCAGGACGAGTCGATGATGCGCTAAAGCTGCATTATGATTTAATGCCGCTCAACGACGTATTGTTCAAAGATACGAATCCAGCCCCGCTGAAGGCAGCGCTGGGCATGATGGGCAAAATTACACCAAAGCTCAGACTGCCGATGGATCTGCCGTCAGATGCCCTTCAGCAAGAAATACGCTCAGTGTTAGCCAGCTACGATTTAGTAAAACAAAAGGAGAGTGAAGTAAAGTGAAAAAAGCACGGGTGATATTTGAAGGACGTGAACAGAACGGTATTGTGGAGGATGAAAGGATCACTTTCTCATCTGGTAAAAGTGTGAAAATAAGCGAGATTAAAACTTGGCTTACTCCGTTTCAGCCGAACAAGATGATCGGCCTCGCGCTAAACTATGCCGATCATGCAGATGAGCTAGGCTTGGAGAAACCGGCTGAGCCAGTATTGTTTATTAAGCCGAATTCTTCCCTTGTCGGCCACAAAGCACCTGTTTTTTATCCAGACGGAGCAACCTATATGCATTATGAAAACGAGCTGGCTGTTGTGATTGGAAAAGAAGGCAAAAAGATCAAGGCTGAAAATGCGATGGAATATGTAAGCGGTTACACGATAGCGAATGATGTTACCGTCCGTGATTTTGTTAACAACTTCTACCGTCCGCCCGTCCGCGCAAAAGGCCATGATACGTTCGGTCCGCTCGGTCCATTCTTCATAGACGCCTCTGACATCCCGGATGTAAACAATCTGGAGCTGCGTACGTATGTGAATGGTGAGCTTCGTCAGCAGGGGAACACGAAGGATTTAATGTACAGCATTGGTGAGATTATCGAGTTTGTTTCTTCATTCATGACGCTTGAGCCGAATGATGTCATTCTGACAGGCACGCCAAAAGGCATCTCGCACATATACCCTGGCGATACAGTCCGTCTTGAAATTGATTATATAGGGGCACTTGAAAACAAGATTGTCGATGGCCGCACACAGCCTGTCAGCACTGGGGGAAAAGAGAATGAAGCCAGCCTTTCCTGAACAAATCGCTTTATATATTAATGGAGAATTCGTATCGTCAGCAAATGGTGAGTCCTTTACGAACATCAACCCTTTTACAAATGAGACGATAAACACCGTTTCTGAAGGAACACAAGAAGATATCAGCCGTGCAGTAGCAGCAGCTAAGCAAGCTTTCAAAATATGGGGCAAAATGAAAGTCGAACAGAGAATGAAACACCTCTATAAAATTGCTGAGCTGATTGACCGTGACATCAAGGAAATTGCACTCCTCGAATCACTGGATACAGGGCTCCCAATCGCTCAGACAAAAAAGATGGTCGGGCGCGCTGCGGATAACTTCCGTTTTTATGCCGAGATGGTGAAGAACCGCATGGTGGGAGAAGCATATTGTGTCGACGACGAGTTCATGAACTATACGGTGCATAAGCCTGTTGGTGTCGCTGGGCTGATCACACCATGGAATGCGCCGTTCATGCTCGAAACATGGAAGGTGGCACCGGCGCTCGCGACCGGAAACACCGTTGTACTTAAGCCAGCCGAATGGTCGCCTCTTACGGCTAACAAACTAGCAGAGATCGTCCATGAAGCAGGACTTCCGGAAGGTGTGTTCAATGTTGTTCATGGATTTGGAGAGACCGCCGGAGCAGCCCTTGTTGCACACCCTGATGTTCAGCTCATCTCTTTTACCGGAGAAACGAAAACGGGCTCTGAAATTATGAAGAACGGCGCAGACGCGTTAAAGCGATTTTCAATGGAGCTTGGAGGAAAATCACCGATCATCGTATTTGAAGACTGTGATATAGAGAGGGCGCTTGATGCATGTGTCTGGGGGATCTTCTCGTTTAACGGCGAGCGCTGCACGGCGAATTCACGCTTATTCGTACAAAATTCCATACAAGATGAGTTTGTTGCGAGATTAAAAGAGCGAGTGGACAACATCATCGTCGGAGATCCAGCGCATGAGGATACAGAAGTTGGACCGCTCATTCATACAGAACACTATGAAAATGTGAAACGGTATTTGGAAATCGCAAAACGAGAGGGGGCGGAAATATATGGTGCTGATGTTCCTGCCAATCTTTCAAAAGGAAACTTCGTGCCGCCAACATTGCTGCTCGGTGTAACGAATGACATGACCGTTGCTCAGGAAGAAATCTTTGGACCTGTCTTGTCTGTCATCTCGTTTTCTTCTGAGGAAGAAGTCATTGAAATGGCTAATGATGTGAAATATGGCCTCGCCGGATATGTTTGGACGAATGACATGAAAAAAGGGCACCGTGTAGCCGGAGCAGTTGAAGCAGGCATGCTGTGGGTGAACTCTCAGAACGTGCGGGATTTGCGCATCCCGTTCGGCGGCAGCAAATCTTCTGGCATCGGACGCGAAGGCGGTCACTATGCTTTTGAATTTTACACCGAATTGAAAGTGATCCATGTGGCGCTCGGTGATCATCATATCCAGCAGTTCGGAAAGAAAAGGAAAACGGCGGAAGCGGAAGCGAAAAACTAAGGAGGGATTATTTTGCCTGCACGCACTGGGGAACAGTATGTACAAGGATTGAAATCGGCGAAAAACAACGTTTGGATTCACGGCGAGAAAGTGGAGGATGTCCCGAGCCACCCTGCTTTTAAAAATGTGGTCTCATCCATCGCCGGCCTGTATGACCTTCAGCATGAAAAGGCAGACAAGATGCTCTATACCTCTGAAAAAACAGGAGATAAAGTCGGTCTTTCCTTTATCGCTCCGAAAACCGTGGATGATCTGGTGCGCCGCCGTGAGATGATTTCAGAATGGGCCCGATTCACAGGGGGAATGATGGGCCGTACCCCGGACTATTTGAACACAAGCGTGATGGCTTTTGGTACAGCCGGAAGCTTTTTCGCGCAAAGTGATCCGATGTTCGCCGAAAACGCTCGCAATTACTATGATTACTGCCGCGAGAACGATGTGAGTCTCACGCACACCCTTATTCATCCACAGACGAACCGCGCGAAAAAGCAGTCTGAACAGAACGATCCCTACCTTAGTGCGCGAATCGTGGAAAAAAATAAGGACGGCATCATTGTGAAGGGGGCCCGTCTTCTTGCGACGCTTGGCGGCGTGACAGATGAAATCGTCGTCTTTCCGTCCACGCTTAACAAGGCGGCATCAGAGGATGATCCGTACGCCATGGCGTTCGCGTTGCCCAACAACACAGAAGGATTAAAGTTCCTTTGCCGGGAATCGTTCGACCAAGGTAAAAGCGAGTATGACCACCCGCTCAGTTCGCGGTTTGAAGAAAGCGATGCCATTGTGGTGTTTGACAATGTCCTCGTGCCTTGGGACCGCGTATTTGTCGGCGGCAGTTCAGACATCTGCAACCGGACGTATGTGGAAACAAACGCGATCGTGCATATGGCGCACCAGGTTATTGCCAAGAACACAGTCAAGACAGAATTTGTGCTTGGTGTCATCTTGAGCATGATGGATGCAATCGGAATCGACGTGTTCCCGCATGTGAAGGAGAAGGCATCTGAAGTGATGCTGATCTTGGAAACGATGCGTTCACACTTGTTCCGCGCCGAACAGAACGCAAGTGTTGATAAGTATGGTAACATGACCCCAGACTTTGTCCCGTTGAACGCGGCCCGCAACTGGTATCCGAAAATGTATCAGCGTATGGTTGAAATTGTTCGGATTCTCGGTGCGTCAGGCTTGATGGGAATTCCAACAGAAGCTGACTTTAACGCAGACGACATCGGTCCTCTCGTTCACCGTTATACTCAAGGAGCTAAAATAGACGGCTATGAGCGTGTACAGCTGTTCCGATTGGCTTGGGACATCTCTCTCAGCTCGTTCGGAGGAAGGCAGGCGCTGTATGAGTATTACTTCTTCGGAGACCCGGCGCGCATGTCCAATATCTATTTTGATTCGTTCAACAAAGATCCGTACAAAGAGATGGTACAAACATTTTTAAATCGGGTGAAAACCACAAACCCTAATCTTTCAGGAGTGTAAGGAGGAATCAGGATGGATTTCAATATTATCCGCGTGGCGCGTGTCACGATGAATGTAACTGACTTGCATGCCGCGAAAGATTTTTATGTGAACGCGCTAGGATTCATTGAGACAGAGAGCACCAGCGAGTATATGGCACTTCGAGGACTAGAGGAGCATGTGCATCACAGCCTGCTGTTAAGAAAAGCGGAAAAGCCAGGCGTGCACGCGCTCGGCTATAAGGTGTGGGATGAGAGTGAATTAGAAAAGCTTGAGCATTTTTTTCAAATCAAAGGTGCCCGCACACTTTGGCTTGAAAAAGGCACGCAGCCTGGAGTTGGGCGCGCACTGCGAGCGGTAGATGTTTCCGGGATACCGGTTGAGTTCTTTGCTGAAATGGACAGTGCAGAACGCTGCCTGCAAAAGTATGACCTATACCGAGGCGCACGGGTCCAGCGAATCGACCATGTGAATTGCATGGTGCCTGATGTGGAAGGCGCGGTTACATTTTATACCGAACAACTTGGTTTCAGGGTATCCGAATATACAGCGACAGAGGAAGACCGAACGTGGGCTGCATGGCTGCACCGCAAGCCGACTGTACATGACGTGGCATTCATGAACGGTGAAGGCCCGAGGCTGCA
This sequence comes from Fictibacillus iocasae, assembly GCF_042665465.1. Lineage (NCBI taxonomy): Bacteria > Bacillati > Bacillota > Bacilli > Caryophanales > Fictibacillaceae > Fictibacillus > Fictibacillus iocasae. The sequence continues at coordinate 17,986 of NZ_JBHTCP010000014.1, forward strand.
CCATGTCGGATTCTGGCTGTCTGATCCGATGAGCCTTATCCATTGCTGTGACGTAATGGCGAGCATGGGATATGCGGATCATATCGAGCGGGGACCAGGACGCCACGGTTTATCGAACGCCTTTTTCCTTTACGTCCGTGATCCAGACGGGAACCGTATTGAGCTCTACAACGGAGACTACTTAACGAGCGATCCTGATTTTAAACCCGTCAAGTGGAGCATTAACGACCCGAGGCGCCAGACCTTTTGGGGCCACAAAGCGCCAGAAAGCTGGTTTAACGAAGCGGCAGCTTTCCTTGATATTGAAACAGGGATTGAAGTCGCACTGAAACAGCCGCTGCTCGCGCAAAGAAAGCCTGATTTTGTTACATGAATAGCAAAGAGCTCTGCAGATGCAGAGCTCTTTTGCTTTAAACAACGAGATTGATAGGGATTATAGGCAGAGTATGGCGAACATGTTCAATGAAGCTAACCTGAGGTCCGGTACCGAGATGATGACCTTCGTTATAATCGAGACCTTTATCGGTACCGGACCCCACTGAGGGCGACTGTGGGTCGCGGGGAAGCAAGAGATGGATTTGGTTTTATAGATAGGTTTTGGCTAATCTCGTTTTTTTTGTTGGTTTTGGTTCTTGGACGGAGTATGGCGAACAAGTTCAATGAGGCTAATCTGAGGTCCGGTACCTAGATGATGACCTTCGGTATAATGTTGAATCTTGCGACCACTCTATTTTTTCCATTACAATACAGAAAGAATAGGAGTGATTGTTTTGCTGACGTTGATTAAAAATGGAGAGGTTTATGCTCCTGAATATTTAGGTGTGAAGGATGTTCTTTTAATAGGAGATAAAATTGGTTCGATTCGAGAAAATATTCCAGTGCCAGAAGGGTTTGCTGAAATCAAGGTGCTGGATGCTTCGGGAATGCTTGTTGTGCCGGGGTTCATCGATGCTCATGTTCATATTACAGGAGGCGGGGGTGAAGGCGGGTTTAAGACACGTACGCCGGAACTGTATTTAACGGAAGCGACATTAGCGGGGGTCACTACACTGGTTGGTGTCATCGGAACAGATGGGACGGCGCGCACGATGACTAACCTTGTTGCTAAGGCAAAGGCGCTTAAGGAAGAGGGCATTTCGGTTTACTGCCATACAGGAAATTACCATGTGCCGGTCAAAACACTGACAGGAAGCGTGGAGAACGACATTATGATGATAGAGGAGATTATAGGTGTCGGAGAGATCGCTATAGCGGATCATCGGTCTTCTCAGCCGACGGCTCATGAGCTAGCGAGGCTTGCAGCGAGTGCCCGTGTGGCAGGGATGCTTGCTGGTAAAGGCGGTATTGTCAACATCCATCTCGGAGACAGCCAATCGATGCTTTCTTTAATAGAAGAAGTAGCAGAGACAACTGATCTTCCGCTGAGGCAATTTTATCCGACGCACATTAACCGTAACAGCTATGTATTTGAAGCTGGCATTGAATTTGCCAAGAGGGGTGGGTTTGTTGATTTTACAACGAGCACGACCGATCTGTTTTTAGAGGCAGGCGAGGTGAAATGCAGCAAGGGGCTGCGGCGTATGCTTGATGCTGGTGTGCCAGTTGAAAATATTACGTTTACCTCTGATGCGCAGGGAAGTTTGCCTGCTTTTGATCAAAACGGTGAATTTATCGGCTTGAAAATAGGGAAGGTTGCAACGCTTTTTAAAGAAGTGAAGGATGCTGTCCTGAATGAAGGCGTCAGTATACCAGATGCTCTTTCGGTAATCACCAAAAATCCGGCGCGTATTTTAAAACTGAAGCAAAAAGGAATGATATCGGTTGGAAAAGATGCGGATATCGTCATGTTAAAAAAAGAGACATTGGATATCCATTCTGTTATCGCACTCGGACAGCTGATGGTGCATGAAAGCAATCCAATTGTAAAAGGAACGTTTGAATAAGTGGTGCGAAAAAAAGGGTTATGCTCATTTTAATAGAAAAGATAAACAGGTTACTAAACAAAAAGGAGAGCATATGAATGGCCAAACAAGAAGTCCCCTCAACGTTAAAGCCTGAATTATACGAATATCTGCAAGGCGAGCAGCTGGTTCTTCTCGGTACGGTAGATGCAGAAAGCAAAGCGCCGAGCGTGAACGCTATTTCGTGGGTGAAAAGCTACAATGAAAGCAAGATTCGGTTTACGGTAACAAACAATTCAAGAATTGTGACAAACATCGAGGCGAATCAGGAAGTTGTTTTTACGGTCGTCGGACTAGGGACAGTCTATTCGATTAATGGAAAAGCCTCCATACTAGAACATGCCATGGAGGGTGTTCCTCTTAAACTTGCAAAAATTGAAGTGGATATCCATTCTGTGTTTGAGAGCATGTTTTGGGGTGCGAAAATTGTTCAGGAGCCGGCATTTGAAAAAACCTACAATGAAAAAAAAGCAAAAGAGCTTGATGTACAAGTGTACGCTGCGCTCATGAAGTAACAGGATCAAGACTGCTTAAAACGGCGGTCTTTTTTCATACTTAAAGATGGATAACTTTTTACCAGCGAAGGAATTCCGCGCAGTTAAAAAGTTTGGATAAAGTATAAGGGCAATTAAGGCTATCTTGAAGGAAGGCAAGGCGTCAGCCGAGTTTTCTATATATAATTGTAAGGAGGGGGAAGGGATAATGAGAGGACATGTCATGTCAGCTGGTGCTGTGTCCATCATCACCGGCATCTCGTTTGCAGCAAGAATGTACGGTCCGCAGGAAGATGGACTGCAAGGATGGGGATATGCAGCCATTTTCTGGGGCTCCGTACTTTTGTATACCGCGCTTCAGTCATTTAACATGCTACTGTTAAAGCTGGTTTCAGGGTTTGGTGTTTTTCTTCACGGTCCACCTTTTATTCTTTGGATACTTTTTCATGGCAGCACGCTTACGGATAGGCCTTCAGGCTTTCAGGCACACTGGGCTTTTTCTTTGCCTTATTTGTATATAATAGGGGTATGTTTATACGTAATCGCCGCACGAGTAAAGACTTTTGAAAAGTATAATAACAGCTGAACCTGTCAGCCTTTCATTATGATAAAATAGAAAACAATGAAATTTTAGACAGCGATTAATGATGGGTGTTGCTGGCTATCATGAACAGTAAGGACGTTAGAGGGAGATCCGGCAATGGAGTGGAAAAATTATAAGCACTATTTAACAGAAGAGAATATTTTAAAGCTATTGGATGATTATAAAGATCTTGGCTTTTTACCCGGTATCCTGCTGCCTATGCTGGAGTCGTTCATACCCGTGCTGCCACTGTTCGTTTTTGTAGCAGGAAATGCTGCGGCTTACGGCTTCTGGCTTGGATTCATCTATTCATGGATTGGTGTGTGTGCGGGTTCAGCCATCGTGTTTTCTGTTGTGAGGAAGTTTGGACAAAAACGTTTTCTTGTCTTCATAACCCGGCATGACAAAATCCGAAAGACGCTTCAATGGGTAGAAAAACACGGATTCGGCATGCTGTTTCTGCTATATTGCTTTCCGTTCACTCCGTCTGCTCTTATTAACGTCGTCGCGGGAGTGTCTCAAATCAGTCAAAAAACGTACTTTCTCGCTTTATTTTTAGGGAAGCTAGTCATGATCGCCATTGTTTCATTTATTGGATACGACTTTATGGATGTGATTAAAAGCCCGTTAAAGATGGGGCTTATCATGTTTGGCGTATTCGTTCTCTGGCTTGGCGGAAAAGTCGTCGAGTCACGGATGAAGCAGAGTCATCAAGCGTAGCGGAGAGCCGCTGCGTTTTTTTTTTGACTATAGCGTCTTTCTAAATAAAATTTATGGAGAGTAGCATATTGTTCATGTCACTTACATAAAGTGAGTGTACAACATGAAAGGGGGAGATAAAAATGGTATCTGCTGGCCTTTTAATCCTTCGACTCGTCATTGGACTTTCACTAGCAGCTCATGGCGCGCAAAAACTGTTTGGCTGGTTTGGCGGCTATGGTCTGAAAGGAACCGGTGGCTGGCTGGAGTCCATCGGTGTTAAACCTGGCTACAGTATGGCCCTTCTAGCAGGGCTTGCTGAAGTTTCAGGAGGGCTGCTATTTGCTTCTGGACTCTTCTTACCGGTGGCAGCTGGTCTGATTGCAGCAGTTATGCTCGTGGCGATCTGGAAGGTTCACTTTGCTAATGGGTACTGGGTCACACAAAACGGATATGAATACAATGTTGCCATTCTAGCAGTGGTGGCTGGAGTGGCATTGATTGGGGCAGGGGATTATACAATTGCTGAACTGTTTCGATAGATGAACGTTTCATAAATGATAAATCCTCCTGTTGTTTATGCAGCAGGAGGTTTTGTATGTAAGCAAAAAATCCGGTTGCCACTGTAAAAAACGAACACGATGAAAAAAGTGTCTATCGTTTAAAGGGGTTCCATGGCGGATTTTTTTCTTTTTCTTGTTTTATTAATTTTTCTAGATATCCGTCGTAGGTTGTGTTTAATAAGGTAATCTCTTTTGCGAGCTGGTTGTTGCGCTGCGGTGTCATTTGATGATGAACTCTATAGCTGACAAGCGGTTCATGAAGATAATGAAACTCGTATTGGTCAATAGCACGCAGCCAGAAATCGTAATCCTGTGTGCATTTTAGCGTTTCATTAAATAGACCTATCGTAGAGAATACATCCATATCCATCATGACGGTACACCCGTTGATAGGATTGTCTTTTTGCAAGTATTTTAAGAGTTCCATTTTAGTGTGGATGGCCTTACCTGCCATTTTAACCGATGTATTATTATATGCGTCCATTACGTAATAGTTGGTATAACTGATTTGAGCCTTTTCTTTTTCCATAAAACTAAGCTGCCGTTCCACTTTCTGATCAGAAAACAAATCATCAGAACTTAGCCAGGAGAAATAGTTGCCCGCAGCATTTTGAATGCCGAGATTCAGCGCACTCCCTGTTCCTCCGTTTTCTTTTTCATAATACTGGATCCGATCCTTATATGGAGTGACTTTTTCTGTATGCGTTGAGGAGCCATCGTTAATGACGATAATCTCAATATCCTTGTATGTTTGGTTCAATGCACTCTCAATCGCCTGATCAATAAAAGGACAATTGTAAAAAGGGATGATGATCGATACTTTTGGCATGCTGACACCTTCTTTGATCTATGGTGCAAAGGAGAAACTCTCCCTTTGTATACAATATGCATCTTGTCCCGAAATTGCATTACGCAAATTCATCATTTTTTCCCAAAGTCAGAAAATAGGGGAATAGTGCTGTTTCATGATAGCCAATACTGTTACTGTTGCTTATAATTAAGGCGGGACTGTGGAGGTGATGCAGTTTGTTTAAAGAAATGACAGAGAATCAAATATTGCTGTACGTGATTAAAAGCTTAAAAGAGCTTAAGAAAAAAGAATTTCAGCAGTTGATGGACGAACTGCAGCCATATGATATAGGAAACGTCTATAGAAATTTGCCTGAAAAGCACCGGCACAAATTTCTCATGTATTTAACGACTCAGCAGATCGCCTCACTCATCCAGGAGCTTGAAAGTGAGCTGCAGATTGATATTATTCACAAGCTTGGTATAGAGCGTTCCTCTAACATTATGAACCTAATGGAAAATGATGATCTGGCTGACTTGCTCAGTAATCTTGAGCTTGAACAGATCCAAGATTTCTTAAGCTCGATGAAAGCAGACGAATCGCGCACGGTCCAGTCGTTGATGAAGTATGATTCCGATACAGCAGGAGGAATCATGACGAACCGTTTCGTATGGATCCCAAAAGTATTCACAGTGCGTGACGCCGTTGATAAGCTGAAGACGTTCGCTGGATTTGCCGAGAATATTTATTATTTATACGTGATCGATGAAGATAAAAAACTGGTAGGTGTTGTATCATACCGAGACCTTTTGCTTGGAGACATCAACGACAAGATTGAAGACATCATGTATAACAGGGTCATCTCGGTACCGGCAGACCTTGATCAGGAAGAAGTGGCGAGGACGATTGAACGGTACGACTTTATTGCCGTGCCGGTCGTGGATGAGCAGAGCAGGCTGCTCGGCATTGTGACGGTCGATGATATCCTCGATGTTCTCATTGAAGAAGCCAATGAAGATATTGAGAAACTATCAGCATCTGGTAAATCCATTGATTTTCAGACAAGTGCGCTTGTTGCTTCCTATAGAAGACTGCCTTGGCTAATTTTGCTGCTGTTTATTGGAATCATGAGCGGAAGCATCATATCAGCATTCGAAGGAACGATTGAACGTGTTGTAGCACTCACATACTTTATGCCTATGATCGCAGGAATGACCGGGAATACGGGAACGCAGTCACTCGCCGTAGTGGTTCGGGGTCTGGTGTCTAATGACATTGACAGACCGGCGATAATGAGGCTGATTAGCCGTGAACTCGGCGTTGGCGTGATTATTGGAGCAACGTGCGGACTGCTTATTGCCATCGTGGCGTTTGTCTGGAAAGGCAGCTTCACACTAGGTCTTGTTGTCGGCAGCTCGCTATTTCTCACACTAATAATAGGAACTCTCGCGGGAACTCTCATACCATTGCTACTCTACCGATTGAAGGTTGACCCAGCTGTCGCATCTGGTCCGTTAATCACGACTATTAATGATATCTTTTCTCTGCTTGTTTATTTTGGTACAGCGTCAATGTTTATTCACAAACTTCTGTAGAAAAGGTCCGTTACACCTAAGTAACGGACCTTTTGTCATGTTGACATATCTATGGTGAAGTGAGTAATGCGCCTAAACTAATTGGTCCTTGTAAAGAAATCGTACTTGTCCCCAGAAGATTTTGAAACGCTGCTGTTAAGTAGAACGTTTCTTCAGCTGGAAATAAATTTGTAATGATTCTACTGTGTGTAAAACCTGTAGTCCGATTACCAATAATAGAACCTAAGTTTATTGTTAGCAGGATCGTATCCCTTGTCTCAAATAATACTGGACCTGTCGGACTTCCACGCCGAATTCGAATAATTAACTCTGAGAGGCCTGGCACAAGCAGAGATGCAGCCCATCCGATTGTACCAGTAAATTGAACACGGTCGCCTGGTATAAGATCCTTGAGTACAATGGAGGTCACGAAAAATTCGTCCCCTGGTGCAACAGTTATGGGAAGTGCAAAACTTCCTCTTGGTGCCTCATTAAATGTGTATGACTTTAACATTGCCATAATATTCACCTCCTAATTTAGTAGATGAATAATTGTTATAATTGGCTTGTACTATAGCCTTCATACTAAAATATTAGACAACCATTTTGTACATGGTAATGATTTTTTTTATCATCTTTTGAAAACACCAGGTATTTTCAGCTGATTTTTTTGCTTGGTTACCCAGGAAGGAGCGTAGGTTATCTTGTTCAAGGAGCTGTTGCATAGCATAAAACAATTCTTGGTGGCTTGCAGGATTCACAAGTAACCCGTTAATACCGTGCCTTACCATTTCTGGTAGTCCACCAGTCTTCGTAACGACTGATGAAAGACCGGCAAATTGAGCTTCCATCAATGAATATGGTTGATTATCCTGCAAACTCGGAAGAACGAAAATATCTGACTTCTTTAACAGTGAGAAAACATCGTTCCTCTTGCCGAAGAATTTTATTTGATCAAGTAAATCTAGCTCTCTTGCTTTAGAGATATACTCTTCTTTTCGTTCTCCATCACCAATCACCCAGCATTCCCAGTCACTTCTCGTTTTTTTAAGTTCAAACAATGCATGAATTAAATATGAAATCCCTTTGATAGCTGTAAGTCTTCCCGTGTAGATGATGATTTTTTTATCTGGATTTCGCTTTAGGGAAGAAACTTCTTCCTTAATATGAGAATCGATTCGTAGTCCGTATGGAATAGTAACCATTTTTTCGTGTGGAATGTTATATCTTTCTTTGAGTTGTTTTCTAAACCAAATGGAAGAGGTATGAATGAGGTTGCTTTCTTGTAGACCAGCAAACTCTAAAGCCATATTATACCGATAGATTGCCGTCTCTTCACATTCTTTTGAAGAGAGTTGAGAATTACCTTGTTTTAATAGATGCATAGAAGCAAGTGGGAGAGAGCCGTGAACACTTGTAATAAGTGGTGTGCTTGCCAATTTCACACGGCTCAGAGCATGGCCAGCAATTACATCTTGACAGTGAATCAAGTCGTATTGTGAGAGATCAAAGGCCGCCGCAGCAAGCTCAAGGCCATATCGCTGAATTTCATAATTTTCTGGTGGTAATTGATTTAAAGATTGAAGGAGCTGTTTTTTAACAAGAGGTAGCAACTCCACTGAACGAATTATCTTATTTTGACAATAAAGTGTATAACCTAAACCATCAGCAGTTCTTCCTAATATATCAACAGAGAACCCTTCTTGTATAAGTCCAGTTTTTAATTCGGAAATGAATGGCCAAAAGCCTCCTATTTCTTGAGGAATGGTAAAAAAAGTGGCAAGTAGAATCTTCAATACTCATCGTCCTCCATCATGAATACATTATTAAATAAGTTTCTGATACAATTTGAAAAGCTGCTTTGACATCGCTTGTATGTTCCACTGGGCATGAGCGTATTTAGAGGCATTCTTGCTTAGTTTACATAAAAGTGAATTATCCTGAAGAAGACGCATTATATTCATACTTAATTCCCTATAGTCGCCCGCTTTAAAGATAAGGCCGTTTTTTTCATGTTTTACCATTTCAGGCAATCCGGCAGAATCGGATACGATGACAGGTAGACCAGAATACTGTGCTTCAATGATAGAGAAGGGTTGATTGTCTTGAAGGCTTGGAAAGATAAACATGTCAGACAGCTTTAAATAAGGATAAACATTCGTTTGCTGCCCAAGAAAGCGGATTTTTCCGGTCAAACCCAGCTTTTTCACCTGACTTTCACAGGCAGAGCGCTGGTCTCCGTCACCGATAATCCAGCATTCCCAGTCATCCCTAATGTCTTTTACTTTAGCGAGTGCCAACATGAGTGAGTGGATGCCTTTTAAATAAACGAGTCTTCCTGTAAAGAGAAGCACTTTTTTTCCCTTTGGTTTCTCAGGTATACCGGCATTAGAAGTTTGGCTGGATAGGGAAAAATTCTGATAGTCAAAGCCATATGGGATGTAAGACAAAGAATTACTTTTGCCGTTTAGGTCATACATCACCTTTTTCATCAGCCATTGAGAAGAGGTATGGATCATATCACTGTTTTTGTAAGCTTCTTTTTCAATAGCCCTGTGGTAGTGATAGAGCAAGTTTTGCTTGATTTCATGTTCAAGTGCTTCTGGGTTGAAGGATTTGATATGATACAGGATTTCACCTGAAAGTGATCCATGAAGGCTTGTTAATAACGGCGTCTTTTTCGGCTTAACACGTGATAGTGCCCTAGATGCGATGGCATCCTGTGCATGTATGACGTCATATTTTTTTAACCCTGTATAAACAGCAGAAAGCTCAAAACAGTATTGCTCGAGCTCTGCTCTTGCTACGACAGGATGATTGATTAGAGAGGCACCTCTTTGGAACTGTGCATCAAGAAAAGGATAGAGACTTGTTTTCTTAATATGGTCAGTTGAATGATGTAAATAGTACATGGTGTGATCGGGGCTTGCAGAGAAAATGTCCGCATCGATATCGAACCTCTTTAGGCCTCTTTTTAACTCGTTGACAAACGTCCAGATCCCCCCCATATGAGGAAGCGGCCAATAGGTGGCAAGTAAGATCTTCAAAGTATCACCTTCTATTTAGGTGTAGTCAATTTTGGTCAGGTTCGGGTTTGGTAAAATGCAATAGTCTGAAGCAGCCCTTCATCCAGTGAGACGGTAGGTTCCCAGTTCAGCGCCACCTTTGCTTCTTTGTTGCAAAGTACGCTATGTGGGATGTCACCGTTTCGTGGCTTTTCATATAGAGGTTGAATCTGCTTTTTCATAAGTCTCTGCAGTTTGCCGAGAAGCTCACTGATGCTTGTTCCTACACTTGAACATATGTTGGCCGTTCCTGATTCGGGGGATAGAGCGGCAAGTACATTAGCCATTGCTACGTCTGCTACATAGACAAAGTCTCTTGTATACGTGCCATCACCATAAATAGTCGGGCTTTTATCTTGTAGAAGAGTGTTAATGAATATGGAAATGACGCCGCCCTCGCCATGACTGTTCTGTCTAGGTCCGTACACGTTGCCGAATCGAAGGACATGATAGTCTATATTGTAGAGTGTTTTCGCTGCAAACAAGTAGTTTTCAAAGACCATTTTAGAAATGCCGTATGGCGACATAGGGTTTAATGGGTGAACCGTTGTAACAGGAAGGAATTGGGGGTGGCCGTATACAGCGGCACTTGAGCTGAAAACAATCTTCTTTACTTGGTATTTCTTAGCCAGTTCAATGAGCTTCAGCGACCCCATGATATTAACATTCGCATCATGTATCGGATCGTGTACAGAATGGGAAACAGAGACTTGCGCGGCGAGGTGAATGACAACGTCAGGCCTGAAATGACTCATCGCTCGTTCAAATTCTTCACATAAAATGCTGCAATGATAAAAGACGACTTTCCCTTTGTGCGCTGCCAAGTAGTGGGGGGAACCTGCGCTCAAATCATCTGCTGCCGCTGTCTCAAAACCTTGCTGAACGAGCAGGTCAATGATGTGTGAGCCAATAAAGCCACAGCCGCCGGTTACTAGAATTTTCAAAGTCATGCCTCCAGTAAAATAAAAGTGAAAAATTAAAGTTTATATAAATCACTGCTCTTTTCTTCAGCAATAAACTTTGCAATGATGTCTAGCATTTTTTTGTCTGGAATTTTGTAATGATCAGGCAAATTCGCCTTAATTTTGCTCCAGATCTGGTGTTCAACATATACATTCGTTTCTATTGGATTATGAAACAATGAGTTGTACAAATCTCCGAGGACCTTCATTCTTTTTTCTCCTTTCATTCATTTATTCGCAATCAGCTTGTTGTATATTTTTAACAGTCTTTCAACCATTAGATCTACTGACCAATAGTGAAGTGCCCAATTTTTAGCAGCAGTAGAAACCCGTCTACGCATCTCATCATTTTCAACAAGTGTAAGCAAATGGCGAAATAATGGCTGTTTATCCCCAGCCTGTGCAACAAGTCCTGTCACACCATGCTGAACCATCTCGGGAAGTCCCCCTGCATTGGAGGTAACAATTGCTTTGCCAGCAAGCTGTGCTTCTATTAGAGAAAGCGGCATGTTATCCTGCAGGCTTGGAATGACAAAGATGTCGGCTAATTTCAACAATGCAGGAACATCATTTCGGCTGCCGAGGAATTTCACATGGCTGGTCAGGCCAAGCTGTTCGGATTTTTGAATAAGAAGGTCTTTCATTATGCCATCCCCGACAATCCAGCATTCCCAGTCACTGCGCCTGCTTTTCAACAGAGCTAAGGCTGGAAGAAGAAAGTGGACCCCTTTAATGTCTACTAATCTTCCTGTATAGATAATGACTTTCTTTCCAGCAGGTTTCTTAATTTCAGTAGGCATATCCATTTTCTTGAGAAACTCTTCAATATTGATGCCATATTGAAATTTCACCATGCGTGAGGGAGGCACCTTATAATCTGTTGCGAAAATATCATGTGTCCATTTGGATGAGGCATGAATCAGATCGGCAGAATGAGTCCCCATCTGATCCAGAGTATAATAATGCTTCCAATAAAGGGTTTTCTGAATTTCTTCAATCGTTGCCGCCGGGTTTAAATATTTGAAGTATTGAACGGTCTCTCTTGCAAGAACTCCGTGAATGCTTGCAAAAAGCGGAACATGAGCAGGCTTCACCCGGCTAAAGCTCCATGTGGAAATGACGTCTTGTGTGTGGATGATGTCGTATTGTGACAGCCCAAAGTAGCTTGCCGCCAGTTCCATGTAATACCGGTCGGTTTCAAGGTTGAAGGTTCTTTTATCCGAATGAAGGGCAGGCTCTCTTTGGGGATTCAACTGAGTATGAATAAATGGGACGAGTTCTTCTTTCTTCAAGACAAGGTTTTTATTGACGATATGATAAGCCAAGCCGTCTGGTGTGTTGCCGAATATATCCACTTCATGGCCGAGCTTCTCTAATGTTTCTTTAATTTGGCACATCAGCGGCCAAACACCGCCTAAATGAGGGATATACCAATAGGTGGCCAGCAATATTTTCAAGTCATCACCTTATTTCTTATGAAGTGGGCAAATCAGGATTGAAGCACTGTACTTTACTATATTCTCCTTGCTGTTACATGTTTGGGTTTTCCGCGAATTCATTAAAAAAACGCCGTAACCGTTCATTCGAATGTCACGTTTGAGAAAAGCACATATATTGAAGTAATGAAAGACGTGAGGTGAAGAGATGGCCATATACTATTTAGGCCCGGTTCAAAACTTTTGGCAGCATCGAGGAGATGGAAATACTGCTGCACTCGAACTGAAGATAAAGAATACAACGAATAAAGATATTACTGTACTCGTGGAAGGCAGCGGGAAAACGAAAAATGATGCCTACCGCTTGTTTCGCTATTTAAATAGCATTTCAGCCAAAGGTGAACTAGTACTTACAGATTTGATGGTTAATGGCGAGAGCTTTTCTCTCCAAATATCCTCGACGACTATTGAACCAACAGAATTGGAGTTTGATATTATCGGTAAGTTAAATGGATCCGCTATATCTCAATATAAAGATGCAATAAAATTTTTGGAGTGATGGCAATGAAGTTGATCTTAACAGGAGGAAAAGAACGAGAGGGTCTTCAAAGTGAAGTGACTCAATATGAACAAGGAGTCATTCTTACATTCGATACCACCACGATAAGCTCTGTTAAAAATGTAGAGTACACATCACTTCAGGGGACGTGTCCTCATTACAATCCTTCTATTCTTTTTAAAGCGGGAACCATTAAGGGTGAAAAGCTTTATCTTTGTACCCAAACAGAGGTGTTGATCTATTCACTGCCGGGCTTTCAGCAGCTGAAGCACTTATCGCTTAAATGCTTTAATGATCTCCATCATGTAACGCCAACTGATGCAGGAACACTCCTTGTTGCCAATACAGGATTGGATATGGTGATGGAGCTGACCGAGAACGGAGAAATTTTAAAAGAGTGGGATGTGCTCGGGGAAAGCACGTGGCAGAAGTATTCAACAAGAGAGGATTACAGGCTGATACGTTCAACGAAGCCTCATCGGTCTCATCCAAATTACGTATTTACGATCGGCAATCATTATTGGGTGACCCGCTGTCATCAACAGGATGCTGTTTGCCTGACACATCCTGGCTGGAAGATGCCTGTAGATGGTTCGTATATCCATGATGGTGTCATTCATAAAGGAAGCATTTACTTCACACGTGTTGACGGATATATTGTTAGACTGAACCTTCAAAATTTAGCGAGGCGCCAAATGTTTGATTTAAATGAGATATCGGGTGCTGAAATACCGCTAGGCTGGTGCCGAGGCATTAAAGCAGTGGGTGACAATAAAGTAGTTGTCGGATTCTCTCGCCTGCGACCAACCACAAAGATTAACCCGGATGGCACAAAAACAAGCATTGGAAATTTCGGGGTTAAGCCGACACATATCGCTTGCTTCGATCTTGTAAAGAAAGAAAAGCTTTGGGAATACAACATGGAAGAGCATGGCATGAACGCTATTTATTCCATTCTGTGAGAGGGAAAAGAAAGAATGGAATGGCCGATACATCCGGGAGAGTAGTCGTTTAGTTGTACAAAAATATATGCCATTGGAGCAATAGCAGAAATGAAGGCTGCTCTGAGATAATACATGTAAATCAGGATTGGTCAGCGGCATATGCCATTCGGCCATTCCTGTTTTTTTATGAGCTGGATGTCGCTGTGTTCATTACAATATCCAAACCGCCCCTTAATGAAGGCGTCCTAACGGAACAGTAACCTATGATATAATCAATTTACGGAAAATTGTAAATAAAGGGAGGGCTGTTATGCTGAAAAGTGACCAGGCGGCAACTGGAGTCATTTATGGTACATCTGTGCTTGGTGTGTTGTTATGGATTTTCTCCGCCTTCCATTTGAAGGTAATGGATGATCCGCTTGTGTTCATCATTCTGCTGCTTTTTCTTTTTTTGACAGAATACTATCCCATTCCAGTCTGGAAAGGGCTGACGACCTTAAGCTTTCCTTTGATCTATACGATGGAGCTCTTATATGGCTTTGAAACAGCGGTTTTTGTTTTCAACGTGGTTGTATTTGCGGTTCTCGCTTTGAACCGCAGACCGATGCGCGTGCTGTTATTTAATCCTTCTCAGCTGGCGATTAGTTTTATTCTTGCCGTTGTATTCGCCGATTTCTTGCTGAGGATGATAGGGGTGAATGCAGCAGAGTCTGCATTCTGGCATGGAGAGATTCGGATGATAGCCGTAACGATCCTGTATTACACACTTAACAATTTGCTCGTGGATCTAGTGCTTCTGCTGAGGCCACAAGCATACCGTTTCAAACATTTCCTGCAAAAGTTTTTATCGGAAACGTCTGTAGCTGCATTTTCTATTTTCTACATGTCGGTCATGATACTCCTTGGTACACAGAACAGAGGTGTAATCGATGTATTTTCTTATTTGTTCTTTTTCTCGCCGCTTGTGGCAATCGCCCTGATCTCTTCATTCATTTTAAGGCTTCAAAAAGAACGTAATCGCCTGAAATCCTTGTTTTCCATTAGCACACAGCTGAACGAGCATTTGCCTGCTAAGGACTGGATTCATAAAATGGAAAGCTCATTAACGCAATTTCTTGGAACGGATGCAGCTGTCCTTTTCTTATATGATGGAGAAAAATGGAGCATCGCGCTGCAAAACGGTGAGTATCATAAACAAGCGAAAATAGATGAAAGAACGGCTGAAGGATTTGCTCTCATGGACAAGCTTATCCAATATGATAAAAAGAACCTGGAAAATGAGTGGGTTTATTCGTTCTTTACACCATCCATAAAAGCGGCAGCTGCAGCACCGCTGATTGTCGAGGGAGAAGTCCTCGGTGTCCTATTAACAGGAAAAACCCGTTCCGGCAGCTTCTCTCAGGACGATATTCAATCGGTCGCGACTCTCGCAAGCCAGCTGGCGGTTGTGAATAAAACGAAGATGCTGATTAATGAAAGAGAGCGCCGAGTGCTGCTCGAAGAACGCAATCGTATTGCGAGGGAAATACATGATGGGATTGCTCAAACGCTTGCTGGCTCAGTCATGCAGATGGAGACGGCGAACAGACTTTTCACTGCTAAACCTGAGAAAGCCCAACTGCTTATTAAGTCAAGTACGGACAAGCTGCGTGGAAGTTTGAAGGAACTGCGTGACTCCATTTATGCTCTCAGACCTTATCCTACTGAAAGGGTAGGGCTGCATCAGGCGATACAGGGCCGTATCGATTCAGCTCATCAAGAATTTGGGCTTTCTGTTGATCTTCATGTAAAAGGGAAAGCGAAAGAGTTGAGCTATATGGTGGAAAAGGTCATTTTTGATATTTTCAATGAAAGCCTGCAAAATATTGTGAAACATGCCTCTGCAAAGAATATCGACATTTTACTCAGCTATAACGAAGAAACTGTTGTTTTAAAAATTAAAGATGACGGTAATGGTTTTTCCCTATTTGAAGCGATACGAAAGGCACAAAGAGAGCCGCATTATGGTCTGCTTAACATGAATGAATTGGCTGATAGTCTTGGTGCTGCGCTGAATATCCAGTCAAGTCCCGGAAAAGGAACAGAAATCAAGCTGCAGATCCCTAATCTTGAGCCTAAGGAGGCTATCTTACTATGATATCCATTATGATTGTTGATGACCATGCCATATTGCGTGACGGACTCAAGACAATATTTGCTTTGGAAGAAGATATGACGGTTGCTGGCGAGGCCATTTCTGCTGAAGATGCCATCGTCCAAATGCCGGCCGTTGCACCAGATGTTGTGATTATGGATATTAACTTGCCAGGCATGAACGGTGTAGAAGCAGCAGAAGTGCTGAAGCGTAAATACCCAAGTACGAAAGTCTTAGTGCTCACAATGTATAATCATGATGAATACTTGCTGGCTGCTTTGAAGGCTGGAGCAGATGGATATTTGCTGAAAGATGCGCCGTCAGAGCAAGTGGTGGATGCCGTTAAAGCTGTATACAAGGGAGAATCGATCCTTACACCGAGCATGACGAAGAAGCTTGTGAATCTGCACCTTCAGTCTTCGAAAGTGAAAAGAGAAGAAAACGACCTGACGGACAGAGAACAGGAAGTGCTGATCGGCCTGGTGGAAGGACTCAGCAACAAAGAAATCGCGGAAAAGCTTTTTATCAGCGATAAAACGGTCAAAATCCACGTCAGTAAAATTTTCAAGAAACTGAATGTAAAAAGCCGTTCTCAAGCAGTCATTTATGCGGTGCAGAATCAATTGGTCCCTATGTCTTAAGATGACAGCTGCAGAACCAATAAAAAACCGTCATCCACTTGAAAGCTTTCACTCAGGATGACGGTTTTATTTTTTAAATGGTTGTTAGTTCTCGGCAGCAGCCTGCTCATTGCTATCAGAGGAAACCGGTTCTTTATTGGATTTTCTTAATGGAATTTCTTCTAAGAAAAACAACGTGAGAATCCAGGCGAACCCGATAACGAATGCTCCAGTCAAGAACACACCGCTTAAAGCGTAGCTTAATGACTCCCGAAGCAGCGTAACAAGAGTCTCAAACAAACCGTCCATTTGAGGAGGGAGCGTCGCTTTGATCGCCAGAAGGGCTTCGTGGTTAAGAAGCATCTGCGGATCGGACAATTTGTCACTAAGAGCCTGCATTCCGCCTGCATCACTGCCTGCGAGCTTAGCGGTTTCTTTTTTCATATAATCATTCATCATCGCATTCATAATGCTGCCCATCACGGCAACACCTATGGTACCGCCAAGCTGCCTGAACAGCTGAACAGATGAGGTCGCGGTGCCAAGCAGACGGTGTTCGACCGCGTTTTGCACGGTAAGCGTAAATATTGGAAAACTTATTCCAAGACCTGCTCCAACGAGGATCATATTGATAACCGCTGTTAGATTTGTAGTTTCTGTATCCATTTTATACATGCTGAACATTCCTGCGACCATGATGAGCAAGCCGAGAAGCGCCAGTTTTTTGTATTTTCCAGTTTTCGTGATAATCTGTCCGCTGATGGCACTTCCTGCTACCATGCTGAGCGTCATCGGCATCATGACGAAGCCAGATTTTGTTGCAGATGTGCCCATTACACCTTGAATAAAGAAGGGCATATACATGATAGAGCCAAACATGCCAGCTCCGAGGAAGAAGCCGATGATATTGGAAACCGTAAAAATTTTCGTCTTGAACATTTCAAGAGGAAGAACAGGACTCGCTGCTTTTTTCTCTACAGAAATAAAAATGAAGAGAGCGATAAGTGAGATGGAAAAAAGGCCGATAATTTCTGGTGAAATCCAGTCGTATTCCTTGCCCGCCCAAGTAAAAGAAAGCAGGAGAGGAATCATGGTTAACGTGATGAACAACGAACCGAGATAGTCAACAGTTTCCTTTCCTTGTCTTTCTGCAGAAGGAAACAAGAAAAATATCATCAAAAAAGCGACTACGCCAAAAGGAAGGAAGATCCAGAACACCCAATGCCAGTCGAAATGGTCGACGACGTATCCGCCGAGTGTCGGGCCAAACACGCTCGCAAGGCCGAACACACTGCTTAACAGCCCCTGCCATTTTCCTCTTTCTCTAGGCGGGAATTAGTCGCCTACAGCGGTAAAAGAAGTGGACATGATCATGCCGCCTCCTAAACCCTGAATCGCACGGTACAAAATAAGCTGTATGATGCTCTCAGAAATTCCGCATAAGAAAGAGCCCATACTGAAAACACCAATGCCGATTAAAATGAACGGCTTTCTGCCATACGTGTCGGAAAGCCGGCCGACGAGCACGGCAGTAATACTCGACGATAGCATGAAAATTGTGAACACCCAGCTGAAATACTCGATGCCGCCAAGATCGGAGATGATCGTGGGCAATGCTGTTCCAACGATGGTTTGGTTCAATGCGGCAAACAGTAAAGCTGCCATAATTGAAATCATAATGATGATTTTTCTTCGCTGATCGATATGTTCCATAATAACCTCCATTCACAAAATAAATAATTAACAAGGTGAAGTATATGCGCAAAAAATGAACTGCCGTTACAGCAGCTTGTTAAAGAGGGAAATCATCGTTTTCATTTCTTCAGATGTTAAGCGGTTAAATTTGTCTACTAGATAATCATGCTTGATGTTTTCCATCTTTCGTGCAATGTCTTTTCCCTCCATTGTTATTTCCAAGAACACAATGCGTCTGTCTTCTTCAGAACGAGTTCGGACAATCAGCCCTTTTTTTACAAGGCGGTCAGTGACAGCTGTAATGTGGCTTGATGACACTTTCACTTCACTGGCAATTTCCGAGGCCATTAATGGGCTGTTATCATAGAGAGCTTTTAGCACCGCAAACTCGTTGCCGGGCATGTAATCGGAAAATAGGTCATTGATTTCTTTGCGAAACGTACGGAATACGGTCCGAAAGCTGTGCTCTAGTTCGTTGCTTAGTTCGTTGCGGTTTATATTTGTCATAAATATCGTAACATCCTCGTCCTTTGTTGTATTCTTCATTATATGATAATCTTTTTATGAAAAAAAGAAATTTGATTCGAGGGTATGAAATGGAATGAAAAATTCAACGTTGTTTTTTATGCTGCTTGGCGGCGGATTCTTGATCGGAATCCTTTATTGGGTGTATGTGCTCGCAACTAAAGCACAGCCTGGTTTTTAAAAAAATCTCTTCAAGTAAAAGTACCTATCAAATTTAAAGAAGAGGGTTTAGGTGATGATGAGAACGTATTGGGAAATTTTCTTGACGGCTTTGAAGCTGGGATTGACTTCTTTTGGGGGGCCTGCAGCCCATCTTGGTTATTTTCGTGAAGAGTATGTACATAAAAAGAAGTGGCTTGATGACCGTTCGTATGCAGACTTAATCGCATTGTGCCAGTTTCTTCCCGGTCCGGCGAGCAGCCAGGCGGGCATTGCCATCGGGTCCATAAAGGGCGGGAAGTTTGGGGGCTTTCTCGCTTGGCTTGGATTTACAGCTCCTTCAGTCATGGTGCTGGCCCTATTTTCGTTTGTTATAAACACAACAGACATCGACCTAGAGGGTTTCATTCATGCTCTTAAGCTCGTGGCAGTCGCTGTTGTAGCCATAGCCGTATGGGGGATGGCGAAGTCTCTTGCTGATACAAAGGTGAAAGCAGGGATCGCTATCTTTTCTTGTGCGGCTGTCGCACTTGTTCCTTCTGCCATGATTCAGCTCGCAGTCATAGCGTTATCTGGTGCGGTTGGGTTATTTTTGTTCAAGGACCACGAAAAACGGGCTGTAGCAAAAAACAGCACACTGACGGGTCAATCCGGTTTTCTTTGGCTGCTTCTGTTCTTTTTGCTGTTAGGAATATTTCCATTATGGAATCATCTGTCTGGTTCCGTAGAAGCGGCAATGGCTGATGTGTTTTATCGTGCAGGGTCTCTTGTTTTTGGCGGAGGACATGTTGTTCTTCCTATTTTAGAAAAAGAAGTGGTCCCTGCAGGCTGGGTAACGAGCGGACAATTTTATGCAGGGTATGGAGCTGCACAGGCTGTTCCAGGTCCGCTTTTCACATTTGCTGCTTATCTTGGGGCTGCTGCTTCTGGAATTAATGGAGTCCTGATCGCAACGGCTGCTATCTTTTTGCCATCGTTTCTCTTAATTTACGGGACACTGCCATACTGGGAGAGATTAAGGGGGAACAAGGCGTTTCAATCTGTTTTGACAGGTGTGAATGCGTCTGTGACTGGCATTTTGCTCGCAGCGCTCTATAACCCGCTCTGGACGAGCACAGTGAAATCAACCCTTGATTTTTCGCTTGCGCTCATCCTTTTCTTGCTGCTGGCGATCTGGAAGCTTCCTTCTTGGCTCGTTGTTCTTGCTGCTGGAGCAGCAGGCTTATATTTCTAAATCGCTGAAAATTCCGCTGCCCATACGTGGGCAGCGGGATTTTTTTTATTAAAGAAAGTATAAGGTCAACTATGGCCGGCTTAAAGGCTTAGCGTCAGTCAATTTTTCTTTATGCAACGGATTTTGGCCTCTTTTTTTCTCCATGCAGCCTATTTACTAGAGAAGAGAGACAAGTGTACAGGCAGTGCTTGTCTTTTTTTCATATACTGCAGTAAACCACTTGGAGGTGTTGATATTGGGATTGAAATATCCAATTACAAACATGTACATTGACTCTAAATGGAGCCAGAGACCTGGAGGAAATCGTATCCCGCGCTATAGCGTGGCGCATGATACTGGGAATCCGGGCTCTACTGCCAGGCAGAATTACCGATACTTTAACAGCCAGAATTTAAGTGCATCCGCACATGTATTTATCGATGACAAAGAGATACTGGTCATCATCCCATTGAATGAAAAAGCGTTTCATGTCAGACAGAATGTTTCTGACGGGAACGACTGGGCGATAGGAGTGGAGCTTTGCTGGGGAGGCGCTATACAGTTTGAAGAAGCGTATAAGCGTTATGTCTGGTTCTTTGCTTATATGTGCCGGCAATATAACTGGAATCCTGATCTGCAGATTAAGGGGCACTTTCAGCTAGATCCGTCAAGGCGCACCGATCCTGTTAATGCATTAAAACGCTATGGCAAGACTTATGCTGGATTTATCGCAGATGTTAAGAAAGAGCTCAGTACTGTCAGCCGTGAAGAGAAACCGATGACGATCGTATCTGAAGGAGATAAAGGGCTCAACGTCAGGAAGCTGCAGCAAGACTTGGCTGTTCTTGGTTTTTATAAAGGAACGATCGACGGTCTGTTTGGGCCGCAGACGGAAAATGCCGTTAAGACGTTTCAGCGCTCTGTTAGGCTGACGGTAGACGGAAAAGCCGGACCGCAGACAATCGGCGCCATTCAGAAGGCGATCGAAGCTGCAAAGAAGGAAACCATTTTGAAGAATGGAAGTCAGGGTGAAGAAGTAAGAGATTTGCAAAACAAGCTTAACGCTCTTGGATACAAAGCAGGAACAGCGGACGGAATATTTGGGGATAATACCGAAAACGCTGTGCGTGCATTTCAGGAGAAGAGAGGAATATCGGCTGACGGAATTGCCGGAGCTGAAACGAAAAAAGAAATTCAAAGAGCACTTGATGAAAAGGCGCAAAGAGCACGTAAGCCGACTCCGAGAGGATCTGTTCCGCCCTCAGACTTTGTTTATAGAGTGCAGCTCGGCTCTTTTGCATCAGAAGGAAACGCGAACACGCTTGCAGAGAAAGCGAAGAAGGCGGGTTTCGATGTTATCGTTTTGAGCGAGAGAAAGGAAGACTGAGTTTTTTCTCTGAATATAAACTGAACACGATGAAAATAATTCCAACACCTACAAAAATGGGCTCAAGTACATTTGCTTCGGGCCCTTTTGTTATGCGGTGCAGCTGGAAGATCCAATGAAACAAAACGGTGTCTAAGCTCAGAAAGAAACCGATTGCCCCTACGAAACCGTTAAAAAAAGAACGCGTGAACGCTTTGTAAATGGCGAAAAGCATGGTGATTAATAATACAACACCAAATATAACAGCGCCGATGCGCTCTTCTTGTGATTGTGCCTCAAAACCAAAGGCGAGGACAGGATCGCTAAATAAGACGGCAGTATAAGCTTCCATGGTGAATTCATCCATTTCTTTTCCAAGTGATCGATACTAGTTCATTTTACAACATTAGGTTTAGAAAGTGTTAGAAGAGGGAAAAAGTATTTCGGAAATCATAGGTTTACTTCTAAACAATTCGGGGGTCAATATGAAAACACAAGATACACTAGGAAATCTGCTTATTCAAAATAAAAGACATTTAGCACACCGAATAGACGAACTGCGAATGAACAATGGGGAGACTCACCATCAGGTTACAGAAGAAGTGATTGCCTTAAGATCTGAGCTTTTTCACTTTTTTGGTGAAGCTCTTCACTCGGATGAGTCGTCCTCTTCTGATAAGTTTAAAGAGTGGGGAATTAAAAGCGGAGAGCTTGCTGTAAAATATGACCTTCCGCTTGATCAGGCTCTGGAGAGCACACGCTATTATCGTGTCGTTTTGTGGGAATTTATAAAAAAACAAGCTGAAAATCTCAGACTTGATGCAGCGGGAGTCATTAAATTAGCCTCGATTATTGATCCGCTACTTGACCAGACCGTCCATTCCTTCAGCGTGGCTTATGTGGAGTACAATAATCACATCCTCAGCCTTGCGCGTGAGGCAATAGAAGAGCTTTCGGTTCCGGTTGTGCGTCTGACGAGCTCACTGGCCATTCTTCCGCTTGTTGGTACGATTGATACGTACCGCTCCAAGCTCATAATGGACACAGCCCTTCAGAAATGCATGGAATATCAAGTGGAACGGCTGTTCATAGACTTATCAGGAGTACCCGTCATTGATACGATGGTGGCACATAACTTGTTTCAAGTGATTAATTCTTTAAAACTGCTCGGTGTGGAGGTAACATTGAGCGGAATGAGACCAGAGCTTTCCCAGACCGTTGTTTCTCTTGGCATCAGCTTTGACGGATTATCAATCGTTGGAAGCCTTTATCAAGAGCTTGAAAAATTCGGGATTTCCCAATAGCACGAGCGTAAAGAATGCCTTCATACTGCAGGCATTTTTTTCTTGTTGGTGTGCCCGGCATGGGTACAGGCTATAGGGTGTGAGTCCCGANTTTATTTATCAAAGGAAGGAAGCTTTACTCAAAGAAAGGTGACTCCTCTGTCATTTAACGAACATGTATTTTGGGCCTACTGCTTTCAACGCAGGCAGGTGCGGACTTTTTCCATTAAGAATGTCCTCTCCGCCTCTTGTAAACTTCCACCTTCATAAGCGAAAAATGGATATACGGAGGGAATCGCCGTGCTTTATGGATCAGAAGAAGACCGGGGATTAATTGAGCGGTTTATTATGTATCCGATGCTGCTCACCATATTTGACCGAGATTTAAGGATCATTCAAGCAGTTCCGCTGAAACTGAAGCGGCCATACATCTTGCTCATTGAAAAAATAATGGATGATATCAGCATGGAGCTGCATGAAACGAGAAAACAGATGCTATCAAGGAAAATAAAAGTCATGGACGGAAAACGTCTTGATGACCTTACGGAGTATGAAATTTTTATTAGAGGCTATCGGGAAGTAATGAGGTTTCCAAACGTACACTTGCGAAACAAAGCAGAAACCCTTATTGAGCATTTCTTATTGAAGAAATATCCCTCTACTTAACGATTTGCTTAGGGTGAGAAAAATAATTGGCGACTTTTTGGCTTGACCGTGTATACACTAAGAAAGAAATGGTCTAACAACGGAAAGTGAAAGTCGAGGTCGGATTATGATAGAGAAGCTGCAGGAATTTATTAAGCTTGCAGAAGCACTAGATAAAGAGGCTGTGATTGTCAGTGATGATGAGTTTGATCCAGTCAAAACGATAACGTATCCAAAGCCGTGGATTGTGCTGGGGTGCGGAAATTATGCTGCGGTTTTTGCTCATCCGGATCATATGGATTATGTGGTAAAGATATACGGAAGGGCGAAAGAAGGCATAAAGGACGAGATAGAGGTATACAGCCGCCTAGGCCGACATCGCGGGTATTCCCAATGCTATTATTATGGGGAACGATTTTTAGTGTTAAAGCGAATTTTTGGGACGACTTTATTTGATTGTGTTCATAAAGGGATGAAAATTGAGCCAACGATCATTGATGAGATTGATGCAGCGCTCGATTATGCACGCCAGCGTGGATTGTATCCACACGATGTTCATGGAAAGAACGTCATGATTTCCAATGGACATGGTGTGATCGTCGATGTCTCGGACTTTTTAGTGAAGGAAGACTGTGGAAAATGGAAGGATTTAAAAGCCGCGTATCACAAGTTGTATAGGCATACCCTATACCGTTTTCCTATAAAAATCCCATATAATGTATTAAATGTGGTGAGAATCGGGTACAGGTGGTATAGAAAAATAAGTAAAATTGGTAAAAAAGGTACAAAGAACTAGATAAAAAGTTGGAAATATCCTCCTGTATAGGATATAATCACTATAAATTAATATTATACCTTTGTTTTTCAAGGCAAACCATTTGAAAGAATGGGACGCAAAGCCACGGGTCTAATGCTGAACAACAGCGAAGGCAGCCGGGTTGCCAAAGGGGACGATCGGCTGCATGCTAGAGCTGCTTCCTTTTTGGGGAGCAGTTTTTTTGTGCTGTTTCAGCACGGATACATGTTTGATCAAACAAAGAGATTTGAGGGATTTACATGGCCAGAGAAAAGTATTGGCAAGAGTTGCGGAAAAAGCTGTATACAAAACATGTGGACGCCATCCCTACCATGATCGATCATCATTTGGGCGAACTAAAAACGGCAAAATATTTTAATTTATTTCTCACATCATCACTCACACCGTATGAACATACGGTACAAAAAATGCTTCATGCGAATTGTCGAGGCGTGTTTCTGCCTGAGCGGCGATATAAAGGATTTTTAAAAAAATCAGAGGAAAGTGCCTTTCAATCTGGTATCCAGTTTGTGAAGCATCAGAAAATTCCATACCGTTCATTAGGGTGCTTTACCAAAAGTATTCGAAACGCCGTCCTGCTGGAAGTGAAGAAGGTGCTGTCGGATGAAGAGATGGAAGTCCAGCTCCATGTATTGGAGCGTTGGAACGAGATCAGCCACCATTCTTTAACCGGTTTCTTAAGCGGCTTTTGTTCACAGCAATTCATGGATTTAAAAGAAATCAGCATTCGTGATCCGTTGACTAACTTATATAACCGGCGCTATTTCTATGATTGCCTGGATGATCGGATTAATGAGTCCGCGTGCATGGAACAGCCTCTGACGCTCCTCATGCTCGATGTGAATAATTTTAAATATGTAAACGATGAATTCGGCCATAATAAAGGGGACGAGCTCCTGTGCCATATTGCATGGCTGGCCCAAGAGCAGTCTCTTGATTACGGCTTCCGATTCGGCGGCGACGAGTTTGTCTTCCTGCTTCCAGGAGCAACCGAGCAGGAAGCCTATGAAACAGCTGTCAAGATTGAAAAAAGGTTAAGTAATTGGAAGAAATACGTTTCACTTGCATACGGGGCCATAGAACTTAAGCCAGATGCAGGAGAACGAATCGATGACTACCTTCATTTGGCGGACAAAAGAATGTATGACAGTAAAAAAAGTATAAAAAGATAGAAAAAAATACGTTGTGATAAAGTGTGAAAGCTATCAACGAATGCTATGTTTTTGCAAGGCAATCCTTCATCTTCTCCAAAATGATTTGTACGTTTACTAGAGGTCGCATCTGCTTATTGATGCGGCCTCTTTTAATTTCGTCACTTTCCATTTTTTCCATTCGAACGCATGTTTTGTTCAGAGTAGGAGTATGCGATAATGTAGAGATAAGAAATGGGCGAAAGGATTGTGAGATAAATGAGTTTGCGATTTATGCTGGGACGTTCAGGAACGGGCAAATCAGAGCGGATGATGAATGAAATCATTGAACGCTTAACAGAAGATCCAGCAGGGGAACCGATTATCTATTTAGTGCCTGATCAGATGACGTTTCAATCAGAGTATAAGCTATCCTCTGCACCTGGTATGAACGGAATGATAAGGGCACAAGTCTTCAGCTTCTCCCGTCTGGCATGGAAGGTTCTTGGCGACATGGGCGGCATGACTCGAACGCATATTACCAGTACAGGTATTCATATGATGCTGCGCAAAATCATTGAACATCGCCGTGAAGAGTTAAGGATCTTTAAGAAGTCCTCTGATCAGACAGGGTTTTATGAGTTGCTTGAACTGATGATGACAGAGTTGAAACGTTATTGCATCACTCCTGATGAAGTGAATGGTCATGCTTCTTCGCTTCAGTATTTTGCAGGGAAAGAAAGCACAAAGAATGTACTTCAAGACAAGCTTTCTGACCTTGGACTTATTTACAATGAACTGGAAAACGCTCTTGCGGCAAATTATGTTGACTCAGAAGATTATCTCCGTCTACTTGTTGAAAAGATCCCTCATTCACCCTACATACGAGAGTGCGAGATTTATATTGACGGCTTCCACTCCTTTACTCCGCAAGAAAAAGAAGTGCTTGCGATGCTGATGAAATACGCCAAAAAAGTAACGGTTGCATTGACTGGTGACGTGGAGAGCCATCATGCTGCACCTCATGAACTGGATCTATTCCATATGACATCTTCAACGTTTATCCAGTTAGTCAATATGGCGAAGGAAAATGGTGTCAAAATAGAAGAAAATGTTCTTCTTGCCACTCCTGAAAGATTTAAGTCACCTGCTTTGCTTCATTTAGAGCGCCACTTTGATACCCGCCCTGAAGTTAAATCAATGGATACAGAGGGTTTAAAGCTTTATTCCGCTGTTTCATTGCGGGCAGAGGCAGAAGGAGCAGCTCGAGAAATATTGCGGCTTGTTCGTGATGAAATGTACAGGTTTCGTGATATTTCCATCTCCGTGCGGAACTCTGCTTCTTATCAATCGGTTATTGAAACGGTATTTGAAGAATATGAGATCCCTGTCTTTGTCGATCAGAAAAAGTCGATGCTGCACCATCCTCTAGTGGAGCTGATTCGTTCGGTGCTGGATATCATCAGCAAGAACTGGCGATATGAAGCGGTTTTTCGTGCGGTGAAAACAGATCTTCTTTATCCAGGTGACCGTACAAGAACGGTTAAAGAGCTGAGAAAAGGAATGGATCAGCTGGAAAACTATTGTCTGGCACTCGGCATTCAAGGGAGCCGCTGGACAGATCCTAAACCTTGGAAGTATGTGCGAATCCGCGGCCTTGAAGAAGGAGAAGCAGCAAGGACAGATTCTGACCAGCAAAAGGAAAACGAGCTGAACGAGCTAAGAGAAATCATTGTTGCACCTATTAAACGATTGTCACGTGATTTTAAAACAGGAAAAACGGTCCGAGATTATTGCGCAGCCCTTTTTTATTTTCTGGAAAGAATGGAAATTCCCGCTAAGCTTGACGCGTTGCGCCTGAAAGCGGAGGAAAACGACAGGCTGAAGGAAGCGCGTGAGCATGGACAAGTATGGAATGCTGTGCTGAACCTGCTCGATGAAATGGTGGAAATGACAGGGGATGAAGAAATTCCTCTATCCTTGTGGACAAAAATGCTAGATACAGGTCTAGAGAGCATGAAGTTCTCACTCGTTCCGCCAGCGCTTGATCAAGTGCTCGTCGGAACGGTGGACCGCTCGCGATTTACAGATGTAAAAGTGCATTTCCTGCTGGGTGTAAATGAAGGAGTGCTGCCTGCACGTCCGAAAGAAGGCGGCCTTTTGTCAGAGAGTGACAGGGAAATGCTCGAGCAGAACGGATTGGAGCTGGCACCTTCAAGCAGAAGGCAGCTGCTTGATGAACAGTTTCTTATTTACTTATCGCTCACGAACGCATCTGACAAGCTGTATGTATCCTATCCTCTGGCTGATGAAGAAGGAAAGACACTGCAGCCGTCTATGGTGATAGCCAGATTGCACACTCTTTTCCCTGAAATGAAAGAAAGGCTTTGGAACAATGAGCCGGAGTGGGAGGATGACCTTGAATTTATTCAGCATCCGAGAAAAGCGGTCGCCTATTTGAACGGAAAATTGCGTGAATGGAAACGGGGCTATGGCATGGCGGATGTCTGGTGGTCTGTCTATAACTGGAGTCTTGAGAATAAAGACATCAGGCATTTTGCTTCTACCGTAATGTCGGGACTTTTCTTTAAAAATCAAGAAGAACGGCTTGAACGTTCAATTGCCGAAGAATTATATGGTTCAACCATATCTGCGAGTATTTCAAGAATGGAAATGTTCTCTTCGTGTCCGTTTTCTCAGTTTGCTTCATACGGACTCAAGCTGAAGGAACGGGAAATTTACCGGCTGGAGGCCCCGGATATTGGACAGCTCTTCCATGCGGCGCTTAAGAATATGAACGATTTTTTAGACAGCCGCGGAATGAAGTGGCAGGATCTTTCACAGAATGAAGCTTTTCGTATTGCGGGAGACATGGTGGAGCTGCTCGCGCCTAAACTTCAGCATGAAATACTGCTGAGCTCCAACAGGCTGCTCTATATTAAACGCAAGCTAAAGGATGTTGTTGGAAAAGCCACTTTTATTTTAAGTGAGCATGCCAGAGCGAGCGGCTTTGCCCCGGCAGGACTGGAGCTTGGATTCGGCCGAGGCGGTGAGCTGCCACCGCTGGTGTATGATCTGCCAAACGGAACGAAAATGGAGATCATCGGACGAATTGACAGAGTGGATACAGCGAAATCGAACAGCGGCCTTATGCTGCGTGTTATTGATTATAAATCCAGCTCAACGGGACTTAATTTAAGCGAGGTCTATTATGGCATTGCCCTGCAGATGCTCACGTATTTAGATGTGGCGGTGACACATTCAAGCAGATGGCTTGGAGAGGAAGCTGTTCCGGCAGGCGTGCTGTATTTCCATGTTCACAATCCACTGTTGGCTAACAAAAAATTGATGACATTAGAAGAAATTCAGAAGGAAGCATACAGAAAGTTCAAGATGAAGGGGCTAGTGCTCGCAGAAGAGGAGGCGATCGGCCTCATGGATCATACGATGGATAAGAAATCGGATATTATCCCTGTTGAACTGACACAAAAAGGATTTCATAAGAGAAGCTCTATCGCGACTAAAGAGCAGTTTCATCAATTACGTGGGTTTGTGAAAAAGACGGTTCAGCAAATCGGCACCGAAATTTCAGAAGGGCATATTGCTATCTCTCCTTATGATTTAAAGAACAAGAAGCCTTGCACGTTCTGCTCGTATAAATCGGTCTGCCAGTTTGATGAGTCGTTTGAGGACAATTCATACCGGCAATTGAAAAACGAAAAAGATGACATTATTTTAGAAAGAATTTGTGAAGAAGGAGGAGAGGCGAATTGAAAACGATGACGCCAAAGCCTGAGGGAGTGCTGTGGACCGACGACCAGTGGAAGGCCATTACGGCCAGAGGAGAGAATATCCTTGTGGCTGCTGCGGCTGGGTCAGGCAAAACGGCTGTCCTTGTAGAGCGGATCATTTCCATGATTAAAGACAAGCATGCGGATGTTGACAGGCTGCTGATCGTAACGTTCACGAACGCTGCAGCTGCGGAGATGAGAAAAAGGATCGGCGAAGCACTGGATGAGGAGCTGAAAAGTCACCCTTCATCCTTGCATTTAAGACGCCAGCTTAATCTTTTAAATAAAGCCTCCATTTCAACGCTCCACTCCTTTTGTATCGAAGTGCTGAGAAAGTATTATTTTATGACAGATCTGGATCCTGGCTTTAAAATTGCGGACGAAACCGAGGCAGAGCTTTTGCGTCAGGAAGTCATGGACGACTTGTTTGAAGAAGAATACAGCAAAGGGGAGGAGCATTCGTTTTATACGCTTGTTGACGCGTACAGCTCTGACCGCAACGATCTCGAACTTCAGAAGCTTGTGCTCTCTTTGTATGATTTTTCCCGGAGTCATCCCGATCCGGAAGGCTGGCTTCAAAATATGGCTGCTTTATATGAAACGAATGGGAATGATATCGAAAATCTTCCATGGACGATGGAATTGCTTGATGACATGGCCAGGCAGCTTACGGGATTAAAGATGTATGCGGAAAAAGCGCTTGAAGCGGCGCTGTCGCCTTCAGGGCCGGGGCATTATGTTCCGGCGCTTGAAGGAGATGTGTCTGAAATGGAAAAGCTGCTGGCCGCTTCAAAAACGTGGAACGGGCTGTACGCGGCATTTCAAAAACTCGAATTTGATAAGCTGAAGACAGTTCGGGGATTTGACGGTGACACGGCACTGAAGGACAAAGTGAAGAATATGCGTGACTCTGTGAAAAAGAGAGTGACTAAGATAAAGGAAGATTATTTTGAACGTCATCCTGATTCGTATGTGTTGCATTTAGAGGAAATGGCCCCTGTTGTTAAGGAACTCGCCTCTTTAGTCATCATGTTCGGCGATAGGTACAGTGCTGCGAAGAAAGAGAAAGGTCTCGCTGACTTTGGCGATCTGGAACATTATTGCCTGCAAGTCCTGTCAGCACCCGGCTCAGTAATGGACAAGCCTGTCCCGTCGGATGCCGCGCGGGAATACAGGGACCGGTTCATTGAAGTGCTCGTGGATGAGTATCAGGACACGAATTTTGTTCAAGAATCCATCATCCGCCTTGTTTGCAAGGATGGGGAAGAAGGCAACCTGTTCATGGTTGGTGACGTTAAGCAGTCGATCTACCGTTTTCGTCTTGCGGAGCCGATGCTGTTTTTGTCTAAGTACCGATCCTTCACTTCAGCTGGGGGGAGCGGGCTGAAGATTGACTTGTCCCAGAATTTCAGAAGCCGTGAAGACGTTCTTTACGTCTCCAACTTCATCTTTAAGCAAATTATGGACCGCCGGGTCGGTGAGATTGATTATGATCAAGATGCCGAACTAAAGCATGGTGCCACCTACTATCCTGATGCGGAAGAAAGAGAAACGGAACTCCTCATCATTGATAAAAGCCAGCCTGTACAGAGTGAGGACGGCGAAGAAGGCGAAAGCGAAAAGAGCGAAATGGAGACGGTGCTGCTTGAAGCTAGAGTGATGGCAGAAAAAATCAAGAAGCTTGTCGGGACCGACGGAAATAAGCCCTTTATGGTGTATGACAAACAGACGAAAAATATGAGGCCAATCCGATATAAGGATATCGTTATCCTGCTGCGCGCTACACAGACATGGGCCCCAGCGATTCTGGAAGAATTCAAGCAGCAAGGCATTCCGGGTTACGCAGAGCTTTCTTCGGGGTACTTTCATGCTGTTGAGATTCGTGTCATGATGTCACTTTTACAAGTCATTGACAATCCGCTGCAGGACATCCCGTTTGCTGCTGTTCTTCGTTCCCCGATTGTCGGCCTTTCGGGAGAAGAACTGGCATTAATCCGACTTGCGCAAAAATCAGGCTCTTATTATGAAGCGGCGGAACGTGCTGCTGAGGATGGACGAGAAGAATGGCGCGGTAAGCTGAAGGCATTTCTTGACGCACTTGAGCGCTGGAGAATGCGGGCACGAGGCGGGTCTCTTTCCGATTTAATTTGGAATGTATACAGCGAGACAGGATACTATGACTTTGCTGGAGGTATGCCCGGAGGAAAGCAGCGCCAGGCGAACCTAAGAGCACTGCATGACCGGGCAAAAGCCTACGAATCTACTTCGTTCAGGGGGCTTTTCCGCTTCTTGCGTTTTATTGATAGAATGCAGGACCGCGGAAAAGATTTAGGAGCGGCAAGGGCGCTTGGTGAACAGGAGGACGTTGTGCGTATCATGACCATTCATAAAAGCAAGGGTCTTGAATTTCCTGTCGTCTTTGTAGCAGGGCTGAACAAGCAGTTTAACATGATGGATTTAAAAGAGAACGTGCTTCTTCATAAAGAACTAGGGCTTGGCACACGCTATATTAACCCTAAATACAGAGTCACGTATCCAACTTTGCCAAAGCTGGCCATCGCCCAGCGTAAAAGGATGGAATTGATCGCTGAAGAGATGCGGGTGCTCTACGTGGCCATGACACGGGCAAAAGAGAAGCTGTATTTGCTTGGAACGGTCAACGATGCTGCCAAATCTGCTGAGAGCTGGGAGGATGCATTGTTTGAGGAGAGCTGGATGCTGCCAGATTATATACGCGCACAGGCGAAAAGCTACTTGGACTGGATTGGGCCGAGCGTGCTGAGGCATAAAAACAGCGTGCCACTAAGAGATTATCTCCGTTCATCATCTGCAGGAAAGGGCGAAGTGTACATTCATGAAACAAACTGGAAGGTAAGCATCCTTCAGGCTCAAGAGTATGAAGAGATGGAGGTACAGCCTGAACAAGAAGCTGAACTTCTTACTCTAGTAAAGTCAAGGCAGCCCGTTCCAGTTGTGGCAGACGAGGAACCAACAGTGCTTGACAGGCTAAAGTGGCGTTATAAGCACTCAGCATCCAGCACGACGAGGTCAAAGCAGTCCGTAACAGAGATCAAGAAACAGCATCAAACAATAGATGAATACAGCAGCCGGGACCTCGTCGCGGCAGCACGTCAGCCGATGCATGAACGTCCATCTTTCTTAAGCGGCCAATCCATGAATGCTGCGGAAACCGGCACAGCGATGCACCTTGTGATGCAGCATCTCGCTTTAGATGCGGTGGAAAGCGAAGATGAAATTAGGGAACAGATCGCTAGAATGGAAGAGAACGAGATCCTGACGACTGCACAAGCAGAAAGCATTAATTTGACTGCTATCATATCGTTTTTTCAGTCGCCGGTCGGTTACATCGTGAAAAAATCAGACAGCACAAAAAGGGAAATTCCCTTCAATATGGCGGTTCCAATAAGAGAAGTAAATCCTCATTTTAAAGGTGATGAAAACGAGAAAGTGCTGGTCCAAGGGGTAATTGACTGCCTCGTACAAGATAAAGAAGGCTATATACTCATCGACTATAAAACGGATGGCATCACCAATCGCTTCTCGGGTGGATTCGCTGAAGCAGAAGGTGTTCTGAGGGAACGCTACAGCGTTCAGATCGCCCTTTATGTAAAAGCGATCGAAACAATACTCAAGCAGCCTGTTAAAGAGTCTTATCTGTACTTTTTCGACGGCGGCCATACGCTGAAGATGAAATAAAGAGGAGGGTAATGATGAGAATCCTGCATACTGCTGACTGGCATCTTGGCCGGACATTAGAAGGAAGAAGCCGTTTGGAAGAGCAAGCCGCATTTTTGGAGGAAATCGTCAAAATTGCAGATGATGAAAAAGCGGATGTAATCTTGATGGCAGGCGACGTATTTGACACGGTCAACCCGCCGGCTGTGGCGGAGACGCTTTTTTATGAAGCCGCAGCCCGGCTATCTGATAAAGGAAATCGTCACTTTATTGCTGTTTCAGGCAATCATGATCATCCAGACCGGCTGTGCGCATCAATTCCTCTGGCTAAGGAATTGGGGATTACACTAATTGGCAGTCCTGAAAAGCATCTTTACTCTCTGTTCTCAAAAAGAACGGGAGAGATAGCGGAAATTTGTGCCCTTCCTTATCCTTCTGAATCGAGGCTTAAGCAAGTGCTCGCACACACGCAGGAGGAAGAAGGATTAAGAGATGGATACGACGCGTGGGTGCGTGCTTATTTTGATAAAATCACGTCATCATTCAACCCGAAACACGTTAACTTAGCAATGAGTCATATCTATGTTGCCGGAGGAAACGACAGCGACTCCGAGCGCCCGATCCATATCGGCGGTGCATACACGATTGCCGCTTCGGCTCTTCCAGCATCATCGCAATATACTGCACTCGGCCATCTTCACCGGCCGCAAAACGTAAAGCGGGCGGCGTCGCCGGCAAGGTATTCGGGTTCTCCGATCAGCTATAGCTTTTCGGAAGCCGGGCAATCGAAGTCGGTGACGATGGTTGACGTAGCACCACGACAAGATGCCATTATCAGTGAAATTCCTCTGTCTTCTGGAAGACCGCTTCTTTCATGGGAAGCGAAAGGCGGACTGCAGGAAGTGTATCAATATCTAGATGAAGGTCTGTACAGTCAGGCTTGGATTGATCTTTCTATCCATCTGACCGATGCGATCGCGGTAGAAGAAATTCAGCGGCTCCGAAAACGCCACGGAGGCATCATTCATATCAAACCGGTGTACCCGCTCGAACAACATGAAAAAGAACGCTCTGTAACAGTGTCCAAGCTTCCGCCTGATCAATTGTTCAAAGCATTTTACGAAAAACAGACGGGCGGCGCGACACCGGGAGATGAACTGGTCACATTATTTCTTGAGCTGCTGAACGAAGAGAAAAAGGATGAGGTGAACGCATGAAACCGATATCGCTTACGGTAGCTGGTCTGCAAAGCTTTCGTGAAAAACAGACGATTCCTTTTGGTGAACTTTGCAGCGGAGGCGTGTTCGGCATCTTCGGCCCAACTGGCAGCGGTAAATCGACTATTTTAGATGCTATAACCCTTGCTCTTTACGGAAAAGTCGAACGAGCAAATGGCGGAACACATGGCATTATGAATAACAACGAAGATAAGCTGTCTGTCTCTTTTTCGTTTGCTCTTAACAGCAGTGAAGGGATAAAAGAATATTGTGTAGAACGTTCGTATAAAAGAACAGGTGAGCATACATTACGAACGGCATCATGCCGGTTGACGGAAATGGTGAATAACGAGCCAATCGTACACGCCGACAAAGAACGAGATGTGACACAGTACATTCAGCAAATTCTTGGCCTCACAATCGAAGACTTTACAAGAGCTGTCGTTTTGCCTCAAGGAAAATTTGCGGAGTTTCTCTCTTTAAAAGGCGCTGAAAGAAGGCAGATGCTGCAGCGTCTTTTTCAGCTTGAAAAGTATGGAGATGCGCTGAACGCGAAACTGAAAAAGCGCTTTGACGAAGAAAAGTCAAAGGTGAACGAAATCATCGCAGAGCAGAACGGCCTTGGAGATGCATCAGCAGAAGCTTTCGAGGCCGCTGAACGAGCGCTTAAAGAATGTGAACTTCAGCTTATAGTTCATAAAAAAAGACAAAGTGATGCCGAACAGCAGGCAGAAAAAGCAAGACGCCTGAAAGAAGCGCAAGATAAACAAGCAAAGCTTCTAGTACAAAGAGAAAAACTAGTGGATCGTCAAAGCGAAATAGACATACTGAAGAATAATCTTGAGAAAGCTGTTCAAGCAGAAAGAATACTTCCTTATTATGAAGAATGGAAAACGAAAACCGAAGAAAAAACATTTTATGAAAAAAAAGTGATCGAACTGAGTGTTGAAGCAGAGAGACTGCGAAACGATCTTTACAAAGCGGAGAAGGAAGCTGAAGCTTTACAAAATGAGCAAGAAATGAAAGTACCTTTCTTGACTGAACGAATATCGTTTATGAAAGAAGCGGCTAAAAAACAAACGCAGCTGCGTGAAAGACAGAAGGAGCAAAAAGCATCATCACAAACGCTAGAAGTATTGACCAGCGAGATGGAAGCTCTTTCTCTAGAATGTAAGAAAGAAGTAGATTTGCTTGAAAAAGGAGAGCAAAAGAAAAAGCAGCTGCTTACACTTCAATCCGACAATACGGTTGCTTCCGAAGAACGGCGGCAGCTTGCTGAAGCGGCAGCTATTAAGTCGTCTTACAACCAAGCTGTACAGTATGCAGACAGCTTGCGTGCTGAACTTGATAAGCTAAAAAGTGAGCGAGCTGCTGCAGCTGGCCATTATTCTTTGCTCTCTGAAAAGAAAAAGGACAGTGAGCATATTGTTTCTGAACAGATGAATCAGCTGCAAATTGTCTTTGACCGGGTATGCGAAGCCAAAAGAGCTAACGAAAAGGTAAGGAAGCTATTCTTGTCTGAACGAAAGGCATATCGAGAAAATGTGGAAAAAAACAGGCGGGAAGAACTGGCACTTGAACTCGCCCGCTCCTTAAAGGATGGAGAGCCTTGTGCAGTTTGCGGTTCTTCTCATCATCCATTTCCTTTTAAGGATGCCGAGGAAAAACAAACATTTATAGATTTTGATGAAGAACGCTTGGATGAATCGATAAGAACGCTTGAATCTCAAGCAGAGAAAGCTGGCGAGCGCCTTGAGAACATCGCAGCCAAGATCATGGAACGTCATTCATCATCACGTTCTTTCGTGGATGAATCAGCAGCTTCGGTTTCAGGGAGTTCTGCTGTCAATCAGACAGGTGATGTAGGCAGAGGCACTTTGGAAGATCAGTTACATGAAGCTTGGCAAAACATGAAAAAGATCGTTCAAGACATCATTGAATTAGATGAAAAAGCGAACAAGTTTTATAGCAGTAACGAGAACTTAATGAAGAAGCTGAATGAAGCCGAATTACAAATGAAGATGCTTGAAAAGCTTTTTGAACCGCTCCAAGTTAAGCTGAATGAGGCTGTTCACTCATGTGAAGAAGCGAAAAACCGTTTTGACAAGCTTTTTTCCTTCACACTAGATGACGTAGATTCTTTAACAGAGGAACTTCAAAATAAAGACAGAGTTCGTGAAGAGGCGGAAAAGCGATTAACCATCGCGGAAACATTTTTAGGAGAAAAAATGGCCAATCTCGCGGCGAAACATGCTCAGCAGAATGACTTGGATAAAAAGCTCACGCTAGAGTCAGTGCGGAATGAATCAATTAAAAAAGAGGCAGAAGCTCTTGCAGAAGAGATTAAAGCCGTTACAGGCAATCATGATCCTGAGGAATTGCTTCAACGCTCACAGCAAGAACTCGAGCAGTTGAACCGTAAAGTGAAAGACTCGACCGTTCAGCTGCGTAAGATGCAAGAAGCCTACTCATTGTGTGACAAAGAACATCATTCTTACACCGAGTCGTTAAAAACGCTTGAAAAGGGAGAAATGAAGGCAGAAAAAATCGTGACGGAAAAACTGTCAGATTCTATATTTGATTCTGCAGAACAAATGGCAGAGGCAGCCGTTTCTTTCGATGTGCAGTCAAGCTGGAAAGAAATGATCGTTTCTTTTGAGGATGAGTGGAAAGCACTTCAAGACCGTATTTTAATCATTGAACAGTCTCTTCATGGCGAGCAGCTGTCGAATGAAGAGTATTTGGAAATAATACATGACCTTGAAACCGTGAAAAAGGAAGTGGAAGAAGCCAGCCAGCGTTTAGGAGAGGCTCGCAGCACGTATACTCAGCTTTCAAAAAACTACCAGCGTTTTGCAGAGCTTGAAACGAAAAGGAAAAAGAGTGAAGCGTTATGTGAGAATTACAGCAAGCTTCAAGCTGTATTTAGAGGAAACACGTTTGTTGAGTTTGCTGCTGAAGAACAGCTTCATCAAATTACGAAAGATGCATCGGAGCGTCTTGCTAAGCTGACGCGGGGGCGCTATGCGATTGAAGTCGATTCAACGAACGGTTTTGTGATGAGAGATGATGCTAACGGCGGCATTAAAAGACCGGTTTCGTCGCTTTCCGGTGGAGAAACATTCTTGACATCACTTGCACTTGCGCTGTCACTTTCCGCCCAAATACAGCTGCGCGGGAAATACCCGCTCGAGTTCTTCTTTTTGGATGAAGGGTTTGGAACGCTGGACCAAGAGCTGCTCGACACGGTGATTACTGCGCTTGAAAAGCTGCAGTTTAACTCATTTTCGATTGGAGTCATCTCGCACGTTCCGGAACTTCAAGCAAGGCTGTCAAAGAAAATAATTGTCAAACCGTCCGACTTAGCAGGGAACGGCACGACGGTCGCGCTTTTGACTGAATAACGAGAAATAAGGCCGCTCATAAATGGCTGAGCGGCCTTATTTAGTGCTTATTCAATAATCCCAAATCCAACGACTTTCACATTAACTTTAGAATGGAAATCAACCGTTTTAAAGTAATTTTTTTGATCTATTTTTCTCCACGCATCATTATGAAATGCGATCAGCTGCCGTCCGACACCGAACGTATCACTGTTGTAAGACTGCAGCTTTTTTATGATTCCGTGAGCCTCTTTTGTCAGTTCTTTGCTTAACTGCTGTTCGACCATCTTTACACCTTCTGCATCCGTTTTATGTTTCATTGGAATCTCCCCGATAGAAACGGCAAGGTTTAGTGTAAGATCAGCTCTGATATCACCTTTTTGGTTAACAGAGACATTAAATTTACGTTTAGATTTTTTTATACGGAAGGTTACATATTTCGTTGGACCGCTCTCGTTAATATCTGGCAGCTTTCTTGTTGCAGAAGTGGACTTGTTGCTTTCCTGTGCGTTTAGAAAATTAAATAAAATCGATTTAGGACCTAATATTGTACCGGCCATAACATGCTCTTTAAAAACGGCAACACCAATCACTTCTACCTCTTTTTTGTCAGGCTGCAAGTATGGAAGAGCAAAGTCCTGACCGGGGTCAAACATGACAGGACAGATGGTCTGGATATTGACATCTGGCAAAAAAGACGTTTCCTCTGCACTTTCAACGAGGTCATACAAATACTCTCCTAAATTTCCTGTAGCGACATTTGGCTCCTGAAACCGTGTATTTATGATGTCAGACGCTTTTTTGCTAGATATAGCAAGCTTCGCGTTTAGTGCAGACTTAGGATCGCGGTAAAAGACATCTAGAATGTTATATATATCCTTTTGGGCAGCCTCCTTGCCTAGAACAATAATTAAATTTTTAGATGAGTCGACCCGTTCTGCGATTCGCCGGTCAAGATAGATACGAGTTTGTCTCGCTGTATGGCCGACGGCACTGAACACTTGCGACCGTTCTTGTCCTTCATCCTTGGCACCCGGCTGAACTTGCGGGATGGCAGCGGTAGTGCGGACTTTGCCGTCTTTCGTATAGTCAAACCCGCCAGCTTTGATTAATTTGATCTGATTCAGTTGAACTTGATCCCAGCAGCCTGTCAAGAACAGGGAAAAAACAAGAGGAAGGTATAGCCACTTTTTATTCATGCGTCACACTCCCTGCCTTTTTCTTTGTGAAAATCGCGATCAGAAGCAAAAGCGCGATAACAGGAATGTTGAAGATGATGCCAGACAAACTGATCCACTTGCCCCACTGTTTAATCTGCAGATCAGATCCTGGCAGTGTGGCAATAAAAATGCATGCTGGAATGGTATACAGCAGTACTTTTTTATGATGCTTTAATTTCAGGACGGTCTGTATTCCTTTCGCTGCAATAAACGAATAGCTCATAAATGATGTCGCTACAGATACGAGCCATAATGAAGCAAACACAAGATCTGTCCGCTCGATTACTTTAAAAGAAAAAGCTTTTAGCATGTACAACACAGGTTCTGGAACGATAATGATTTCTTCCGGATTAAAATAAATAAATGTGGTGAATGTAGCGTATGTGTAGAACAATGTAACGCCTAGCGCAGCAAGAGACACCGCTTTTAATTTTTTTTCGGCTTTCCCTGACGTGTATGCCCAAAAGACTAAAGCAGAATCAAAGCCGAGCAAAGCAACCGTCGCGTCTTGCGTACCGAGCAGGACATTTTTCATTCCACTTGCGCCGATCGGCAAAATATATAAAAGATGAACATCTGTATACGCATAAGCAATTAAAAAAAAGAGAACGATCAGCAGCGGTGTGACGATGATGAAGAATCGCGCGATGATTCGAGGTGAGCTGATGATCAAATACCAACTTGTCAAAGCCAGACTGCTCATCAGCACCCATTTTGGCGTTTCAGGGAATATCCATCTTCCAGTAATCTGATAAAAAAACATGAGTATCAATACAGACACAAAGATAAAATGAATGGAATACAAGCAATTAAGAACGTTGCCAGCGGACGGTCCAATGAGCTGCGGAATGACTTCAAACAGTGTCTTTCCTGGAAAACGTTTCATTAACGTCCACATCATTAAAATAACGAATTGCACGAATATACCCGCGATCATGATCGACATCCAGCCATCTGTTTTGGCTTTTAAAAACATGGTGAAAGGAAGAGACAGGATGCCGACGCCGATTTGAGTCTGTAATACAACAAAAAACATTTGGCGAGGTGTGATGCTGTTATTCATTATTTTCCTGTTCCTCCCATCTTCTTGAACGGTTTTCTTGTTTTAATTTTTGAGGCTTCGCATCAAGCGGGCGTTGATTCAGTTTCCAAAAAGGCAGACGAATGAGCGCATCCCGCATGTTTTGTGTGCGCAATGGAGCTAAAGGGGAAAAGAATGGCACGCCGAACGATGTTAGCTTTGTTAAATGCATGAACAGCAGCATAAAACCGATTACGATACCGATAAAACCGAGTGTGCCTGCAAGCACCATTAACGGAAAGCGAATGATGCGCACTGCCTCGCTCATCTCGTTAGAAGGAACGATATAAGCTGATATGGCGGTGATGGCAACAACAATAATCATCATATTGGATACGAGTCCGGCACTGACAACAGCATCACCGATAACGAGACCGCCGACAATGGCGATGGTTTGTCCGATGGGAGAAGGCAGCCGAATGGAAGCCTCACGAATAAGCTCAATCGTCAGCTCCATGATCATCGCCTCGATTAGTGGCGGATAAGGAATGTTTTCTAGCGAGCTTTTAATTGCCAAAACAAGTCCCGATGGAATGACTTCAAAATGAAATGAGACGACTGCGATGTATAGGGCAGGAAAGCCGAGTGCTGTAAAAAAGCTGAAGATTCGGATGAAGCGGAAAAACGAGCCAAGCATCCACCGGGTATTATAATCATCCGAGGATTGATAGAACGAAAAGAAGTTTGCTGGCATGATTGATGCCATTGGAGATTGGGCGGTCAGCACCACAACGCGGCCTTCCATCAAATTTCCAGCCGCACGGTCAGGTCTTTCTGTATCCAGTATTTGCGGAAACGGACTGAAAGGATGGTCTTCAATGCTTTCTATAATGTTCCCAGGTGTTAAAACAGAATCTGAATCGATGCAAGATATTCTATTCTCTACTTTTTTTACGATTTCTTTGTTTGCGATTCCGTCTACATAAAGAATGGCACCCTTTGATTGTGTTTCTTTTCCTGCCGTAAAATATTTCACGACAAGCTTTGGATTCTTGATCCGTTTTCTAATAATGGCGATATTTGTCGTTAAGTCTTCAATAAAGCCGTCATGTGAACCGCGGATGACCCGTTCGTTTGAAGGTTCTGTGATATCGCGCTTATATCCTGCGGCTGTTGCTGCGGCATAATAGACATCATATCCTTCTATAAAAATGAGCGTCTTTCCATCTAGCAGCAGCTCAGACGATTTGTTGATGTCCTCTTCTAATGTCGTTTCTGCTTGAATGACAGTATGAAGCGATTCAGGTGTGACCGTTTCTCCTAATTCAAACAAAGGGTTGATGACTTCGTCTTGAACAAGCTTCACATCCGCACTTGTTTCCAGGTTTACGAACAAAATCTTTCGGTTCCAATGATCGAAGGAGATGTATTTAAAGTTCAAATCACTGCTTTTATTAAAAATAAAAGAAAGATGAACTTCATATTCTTCTAGGGTCAAATGACGCGCGGAGGATGTTTCATTTTGAACAGCATTAATCTTCTCTTTTCTGTCAGTCAAGGGTACTGACTGTTCCTCGCTAAGAAGCGGTTTTGGTTTTTTAAACTGTGTCAACAGAATCACCTCGTATCCCGTATTTTTTTCCAATGAGGCTGTTAATATTCAAGCACCTTCAATACCGTATTTTTTCTGTGCGACAATTTTTGTCATTTTGAAAACGAGGTGTGATAGTATTAAAGAGAGAATTGCCTGAGGGGGATACAAATGGAACAGATTCGTTTCTTTCCTGCATTAATGCGTCCCGGAACGTATTTCGGCCGCTATAAAGAAACAGAAGAAAAGAATGGCTTATGGTGGAGGATATTGGTTTTGCTATGTGCGAGTGGATTGATTCATGCGCTTGTTTACTACTCCACCTTTGACGTACAAAAAAAGCTGAATTTCGTTAAAGCAGCACGCTTGAAAAGTGCTGAGGAAGACGTTATTGCTTATTTGCTCAGTCTTGCCGGCGGGGTATGGGGCATTGTTCTTCCAGTCATAACTGTTGTGTGTGTAAGTGCTGTTTTCTACCCGTTTTTTAGAGATATAGGAATAAAGCGGTTGTTTTTTATTTTTTCTATCCTTTACACCATCGTTCTTCTTAATGATTTGATCGAGCTCCCATTTCAGTTGATCACAGGCGAAGAGAACGCGGCATCACCTGCAGGACTTGGCTTCATTGGAGTCGCGCTGTTTAAAGATGGCTTTTTAGCACGCTTGTTTGATTTTATCAACATTTTTTACGTGTGGGGATTTGCAGCTGTATACGGTGCTTTAAGGCAGTACAGCTATAAAAAAAGGCACTACATCCTTTCAGTAACGGCACTATTGTTCGTGCTGTGGGCATTACTTGTGTCACTGCTAGAGGCTGTCAAAGCCGGGCAGCTATTTTAGGAGGGTCTTATGAAAAAACGACTTATTCTGTGGAGTGCTGCAGGAACGTGTTTGGCCGTTCTCCTTGCTGCTAATACATATATTTTTGCGGAAAGTGAATCGTCTCCCGTACAGGAAATAAGACTGCAAACGGTAAAGGTAACAGAAAAGCCTCTTACGGAGGTCCATCATTTTGATGGAATAGCCGTAGCGGACGAAATAATCGATGTGTATCCACTATTTGATAAAGAGGCTTCAGAATGGCTCGTAAAGAAGGGAGACGCGGTTACAGAAGGCGATCCCCTTGTACTCTATTCAGATCCTGAGCTTGAAAGCCGGTTGAAAGAAGCGGAGGATGCGTTAAGCGAGGAAGAAGTGAAAGCCGATTATTATGGTGCACTCAAATCAAAGCTAGAGAGCAAAATTTCCAACCTTGACGAAGAAAAGGACAAAGTGCTGATAGAAGAAATCTCGGCACAGCTATCAGATGCTGAACTTGCGGAAAACATTTCTCTTTCTAGAGAGACTTCGCTTGGCAGCACGGTTTCGAATCTACAGGAGAAGATTCAGAACCTTTCTGTCGTCAGTCCAATTTCTGGTACTGTTCAGCTTGTAGAGCAGCATTCTGATCTGTCTAAGCCGATCATCAGAATCCACAGCTCCGGCAGTTTGCTCGTGAAAGTCAGTCTGTCTCCAACGGAAGCAGCCTTTATCAATGAAGGAGATGAAGTTACATGGCAGCTGTCAAACACAAATCGAGAAAAGGCTACCGTACTAAGGAAGCAGATGGGTGGAACAAACGAAATAATCGATGTTTATATGCAGGCTGAAAACGCAACGTTGACAGAGGGTGAGCCTGTTAGAGTGTTTGTTAATGAGACGATTAAAAAGAAAACAGCTTTCTTGCCAACATCAGCTGTAATCACGATTGATCAAAAAAAGTATGTGTACACCTTAGTGGATGGCTTCTTACAGAAACGAGAAGTATTAACAGGCGTCGTTTCTGGCCGTATGGTTGAAATCGTAAAAGGTGCGGCCAAGGGAGAATGGGCGGCAGTTAAGCCATCAGAGGCGTATTACCACAATCAGCGGGCGTATAACCTGACCGTAGAGACAGGGAAAGTGAACGAAAACGTGAAAGAAAAGAATAAGAAATAAAGAAAAGGGATGCCCCCAGC
Organism: Fictibacillus iocasae; assembly: GCF_042665465.1. NCBI lineage: Bacteria > Bacillati > Bacillota > Bacilli > Caryophanales > Fictibacillaceae > Fictibacillus > Fictibacillus iocasae. The sequence goes on from NZ_JBHTCP010000014.1 coordinate 61,119, forward strand.
ATAGTGGAGGCATCCTTCTTAATTTTTTGGCTGAACGCTGTTTACTGTCACCGCATCTCGCGGGATAAAAGTGATTTCTGGCTCTCTTGTTTTAGGATTGTAAAAGGCAAACAAGTAATGTGGTGTGTTCGAAAGAGTATCATGTTTGGTTAATAACTCAATGTCCAGTTGGATCTCACTCAAGAAGCCGTGCTTATATAAATCTTTTTCTGTTAATCCGCTATCAGGCTGTTCCGTTACATAGCGGAAGATGCGGCCGGTTTCCTCTTTGGAAAGGGCAGCAGGCCACCACGCTTTTCGCGGTTTGTATTTTTGATGCAGCAGGTAATCATATTTCATAAGAGCTTCAGCAGTTTGAAGGTGTTCTAGGTGATGCTCGCTTAAAAAGCTGTAAAGGCGAGTAAATAAATCTTCCAGCTGGTGGCCGATACGCGACCAGCCTTTTTCTTCCCAATACGCACCAAATTGCTGGAAAAAGTCAAAAGCCGAACCGCTATAAGCGCTTGCGATCAAATATTTAACGGTATGATCCATGCGGTGGCTGTTCCAATATTTTTCGAGCACGTCTTCCACTTGCTTAATGCGGATAATGTCTTGAAAGCTAAGAACATTATTGCCGAGAATTTCGTAAGGAGAGTGGTCCATATACACGTAATCATGCTGTTCCGCTGTCAGCCTGAGACCGGTTCCGCGCAGCATCTTTAAGAAGCCTAGCTGTACTTCTTCTACACCGAAGGCGAAGACGTCGTTAAACGTTTTACGGAAGGACGAGTAATCCTCCTCAGGCAGACCGGCGATCAAATCGAGATGCTGCGCAATCTTGCCGCCATCTCGGACCATCGTGACCGTTCTGGTGAGCTTCTCAAAATTCTGCCTTCTCTGAACGAGCAGGTTAACAGCGTCATTTGTGGATTGCACACCAATTTCAAAACGGAACAAGCCTTTTGGAGCATGTTCGTTAATATACTCAATCACTTCAGGGCGCATAATATCTGCCGTAATCTCGAACTGAAACACGACACCCGGTCTGGCGTTCTGAATCAGGAAAGAGAACATGTCAAGAGCATAATCACGCCGGATGTTAAAGGTCCGGTCTACAAACTTAATCGTTTTTGCGCCGTTATCCATCAGAAAAAGCAAGTCCTCTTTCACTTGAGTGACATCAAAGTACCGGACCCCTACTTCAATGGATGATAAGCAGAAGGCGCATGAATAAGGACACCCGCGGCTTGTCTCGAAATAGGTGACCCTCTTGGATAGCTCGGATAGATCTTCTTCAAACCGGAACGGTGATGACACGTTCTTTAAATCAAGCTTTTCGCGAGGCGGGTTGATGACTGCTTTCCCTTCCTTTCTCCAAGCAAGACCGGCAACCTTTTTTAAAGGAGTACCGTCTCTTATCGTCTCTAGAAGGTGCTTGAACGTTTCCTCCCCTTCGTTAACAACGATATAATCAGCATCTGTAACGCGGTCAAGCCAATACGTCACATCATAGGAAACTTCTGGGCCTCCAAGGACAATCGTCAGCTCAGGGCGAATTTTCTTCAGCATTTCAATAACTTTGATCGTTTCTTCAATGTTCCAAATGTAACAGCTAAAGCCGATCACATCAGGCTGTTTGCTGTAGAGATCTGTAACAATGTTGATGGTTGGATCTTTAATGGTATATTCGGCAATCTCCATCATAAACTCTGGCTCGCTATACGCCTTTAAGCAGCGAAGAGCGAGTGATGTATGAATGTATTTCGCGTTAAGTGTTGCAACAACCGTTTTCATTTAATAACCCTCTTGTTTTTAGCGCCAGATGGCACATAGTAGTAGACAAGCTATTTTACCATATAACTGCTGCAGGCTAAAAGGTCGGCCACATTCCTTTACGTTCTCATACAAGTAACGGTATGATGAAAACAAAATGTAACCGATTACAGGAGGCGCAATGAAATTAATCAGCGGAGTCTATGATGGGAGAAGCTTTATAGGTGAATGGAACGACAACGGAAGCATATTTAATTTGACGAAAGCCGCTGAGCGATCTGGAAAGACGTTTGCACGGTCGCTGTTAGAAGGCATACAGCAAGGATCTCGATTTATGGCGGATATTTATGAATTAAAGGATGAAGTGGAAGATGAGGAGGGTCTCTCACTTAATATAAAGCCGGAGGATCCTTTGTTTGCTTGGAATGCACCGATTGAACGCCCGTTGAAAAACATTTTTTGTGTGGGAAAAAACTACCGTGATCATGCGATCGAAATGGGAGGTGCAGCTGACATACCGGAAGACATTATCGTATTCTCCAAAGCGCCAACAGCGGTCATCGCGCATGAAGCTCTCATCCCGCTGCACGAATCCATCACCTCAGAGCTTGATTATGAAGGAGAGCTTGCGGTCATTATCGGTAAAACGGGTACATCGATACAAGAGTGCCAGGCACATGACTATATCTTTGGCTACACGATCCTCAATGATGTGACAGCAAGAGATCTGCAGCAAAAACACAAGCAGTTTCTGATCGGCAAAAGCCTGGATGGGACCTGCCCGATGGGGCCCTTTATTACACTAAAAGAAGCGGTTCAGGACCATAGCCGCTTAAGCATTGAAACAAAGGTGAACGGTGAGGTGCGCCAAAGCGGTACTACCGGAGATTTTATTTTTCCAATCGAGAGAATCATTGCTGAGCTTTCAAAAGGGATGACACTTGAAGCAGGTGATATTATTGCGACAGGAACACCTGCTGGGGTTGGGAAAGGAATGAAGCCTCCTGTCTTTTTGAAAACAGGGGATGTTGTTGAGATTACAATAGAAGGAATCGGCACCCTTCGCAATGAAGTAAAGTAAATAGCGACAGTAAAGGAGGAGCTTACACGTGGACAAATTTTTGTTTATAAACGGCGAGTGGACAGGCAAAGGGTTAGAGCGGATCGAGGTATTTAATCCGGCCGATGGAAGTGTGGTCGGTTCGGTTGCAGCTGGCGGCAAGGAAGAAACACAGGAAGCGATTTCAGCCGCTTCACGTGCGTTTTCATCCTGGTCACGATTATCGGCATACGACCGGGCAGATTATTTGATGAAGCTGCATGATTTGATGATAGAGGAAAAAGAAGAGCTTGCTGAGATCATGACAAAGGAGATGGGCAAGCCGCTGAAGGAATCATTGGGAGAGGTCGTATATGCGGCTTCTTTCTTAAAATGGTTCGCTGAAGAAGGAAAACGCATTTATGGACGAACCATTCCTTCGTATGCCGAAAATAAGAGAATGCAAGTATTGAAGCAGCCGATCGGTGTTGTGGCAGCGATTACGCCCTGGAACTTTCCTGCCGCGATGATCACCCGCAAACTGGGTCCAGCACTCGCAGCAGGGTGCACGTTTATCGTTAAGCCTCCTAAGGAAACACCGCTTTCTGCAATAAAACTGGTGGAACTGAGCGAGAAAGCAGGGTTCCCAAAAGGTGTCATCAATCTGATTACAGGATCTTCTTCCGTCATTGGCGGTGAGCTGATGAGCAGCCGTGAAGTAAGCAAAATGACGTTCACCGGATCGACCGAGATCGGAAAGAAACTGATCGAGCAGAGCGCAGCTACGGTCAAAAATGTTTCTATGGAGCTCGGCGGACATGCTCCTGCGATTGTCTTGGATGATGCGGACTTGAAAAAAGCGGCAGCTGGTGTGGCGGCATCCAAGTTCCGCAACGCCGGCCAGACATGCATCTGCATTAACCGAGTGTATGTTCACGAGAAGATTTACGAGGAGTTCATTGAACTGCTAGCTGCAGAGGTCAAAAAACTTAAAGTCGGAAACGGGCTGGAAGAGGGCACCGACATCGGTCCGATCATCAATAAAGAAGGCTTTGATAAAATAAAGCAGCATGTGGAAGACGCTGTTCAAAAAGGCGCAGTATGTGTCGCAGGCGGCAATGGCACGCAGCAGGATGGCGGCTGTTTCTTTGAGCCGACCGTACTGAAAGATGTGAATCATAGCATGCTGATTATGAACGAGGAAACATTCGGTCCCGTCGTGCCCGTGCAAAAAATAGCATCAGATGAAGAAGGGGTGCGACTGGCGAACGACAGCCTGTTCGGACTTGCCGCATACGTGTATACAGAAAGCATGTCACGCGGTACTAGAGTGGTAGAAGGGCTGCAATATGGAATCATCGGCTGGAACGATGGTGTTCCGTCAGCAGCACAGGCGCCGTTCGGCGGAATGAAGGAAAGCGGCATCGGCCGTGAAGGCGGGATAGAAGGCCTGGAGGCGTACTTAGAAACAAAATATGTGAGTATTGAACTTTAATAGAAGAGAGGCTGTGCCGAAATGGATCTTGGATTAAAAGGTAAATCCGTTCTTGTTATCGCATCAAGCAAGGGGCTGGGCAGAGCGTGTGCTTCTATGTATGCAGCAGAAGGCGCGCACGTCATGCTGACAGGCAGAGAAGAGGAAACACTGAAAAAAACGGCTGCTGACATACACGCTGCAACAGGGCGGGAAGTATTGTACACCGTTTGTGACATTACAAAAAAAGAGGATATCGCCAATGCGGTGATGGAAACGGTAGAAGCATACGGTACGGTGGATGTTCTCGTTAACAACGCAGGAGGGCCTCCAGCTGGGACTTTCGACGCCTTTTCAGATGAAGACTGGATATATGGCTTTGAGCTGACATTGCTCAGCCTGATCAGAGCGGTCCGCGAGGTGCTGCCGCACATGAGGAAGTCAGGCGGAGGAAGAATCGTCAACATTGCTTCTTCATCTTTTAAACAGCCGATTGACGGCTTGATTTTGTCCAATACTTACAGGACGGCCATCATGGGGCTGTCGAAAAGCTTGTCGCAGGAACTTGGAAGTGATGACATCTTGATCAATACCGTCGGCCCTGGCCGAATTGGAACGGATCGTATAAAAGAACTGGACAGCTTTTTAGCTGACAAAAAAGGGGTGGCGAGTGAAGAAGTCCAAATGGAATTTCAATCACAAATCCCGCTGGGCCGCTATGGCACCCCGGAGGAATTCGCACGAACCATCCTTTACCTAGGTTCACCTGCCAACACGTATGTGACAGGGCAGGCGATTCTCGTGGACGGCGGTTTTGTAAAAGCGATGTAGTATAGAAAAAACTTCTGAAAAGCAGATGCTCTTCAGAAGTTTTTTTCTCTTATACGCTTAATACCTTTTTAATGCGTTCAATAGCCCAGTTCAGATCTTCCTCTGAGATGATCAACGGCGGTGCGAAGCGAATGACGTTCTCGTGTGTTTCCTTGCAGAGAAGGCCTTCTTCTTTTAGTTTTTCGCAAAAGGCGCGAGCTGGCTGGTTCAGCTCCACGCCGATGAACAGCCCTTTTCCGCGAACTTCTGTGATCATTGGATTGTTGATGGACTTCAATTCTTTAAGGAAATACTCACCAAGCTTAAGTGAGCGGCCGGCTAGATCCTCTTCTACGAGAACATCAACGGATGCAACGGAAACCGCACAAGCAAGGGGATTTCCGCCGAAAGTTGAACCATGTGAACCAGGGTTGAAGACACCTAGCACGTCCCGGTTAGCTGCCACACATGAGATCGGCATAACGCCTCCTCCTAACGCTTTTCCGAGGATGTACATATCAGGAACGACATCTTCCCAGTCGCACGCGAACATTTTTCCAGAACGGCCGAGGCCTGATTGAATTTCATCTGCAACAAAAAGAACATTGTTTTCACGGCAAAGAGCAAGAGCATCTTTCAAGAAGCCTTCAGCTGGAATGATGATGCCTGCTTCACCTTGAATGGGTTCAAGGATAAAAGCTGCAGTGTTTGGCGTGATCGCTTCTTTCAAAGCATCCAGGTCACCGTAAGGGATGAGCTTGATGCCGGGCAGCATCGGCCCGAATCCGCGCTGATAATCCGCGTCGCTGGACATGGAAACCGCCGTCATCGTACGACCATGGAAATTTCCTTCACAGCAGATGATTTCTGCCTGATTTTCAGCGACTCCCTTTACGTCGTATGCCCAGCGGCGTACGGCCTTAACGGCTGTTTCCACGGCCTCAGCGCCCGTGTTCATTGGAAGAACCATATCTTTTTTCGTAAGGGCAGATACCTTTTCGTAAAAGTCGCCGAGCTGGTCATTATGAAAAGCACGTGACGTTAACGTTACTTTGTCTGCCTGGTCTTTTAGCGCGGCAATAATTTTAGGATGGCGGTGCCCTTGGTTTACTGCCGAATAGGCGCTGAGCATGTCCATAAAGCGGTTTCCTTCAGGGTCTGTGACCCACACGCCGTCTGCCTGAGAGATAACGATCGGCAGCGGATGGTAATTCTGCGCTCCGAATTGTTCTGTCTTTGTAATTACCTGTTCTGTATTTTTCATATGAACACCTCTAGTCTTTTGAATATCTTCCGTCCTTATTATAGCAATGAAAAGGCTTTCTTGACAGCGTTTGTGCGGGAGGCTTGTCTACGGAACGGTGTTTCATGGTATAGTGTTATGGAGGATTATACATAGGAGGCAATAATTATGACGCATGCTCACGTAACTTCATGGTTTCTCGCTGTCGTACTCTTTGTAATCGCTTATATGCTATACAAAAAAGGCGACCAAAAAAAATCTAAAATTTTTCACATGATCGCGCGTTTGATGTATCTTCTGATCATCGCAACGGGCGGTAAAATGCTTTTTGATTACTTAACAGACCCGACAATCGTAAACAGAGGACCCCTTATCATCAAAATGATTTTAGGTCTTTCAGTGATCGGTTTAATGGAGATCATCCTTGTTCAGAAAAAACGCGGTGTAACAAAGCTTCGCAACTGGGCGTTTTTCTGGATTACGTTTTTGCTTACCTTGTATTACGGGTGGAATGTATTGTAGGTCTGAACACAAAAAAGCTGCAGGTCGTCTATAGACGGCCTGCAGCTTTTTTGTGCAGTTAGGAAAGCAGAACTTTTTTCAAACATGGTCAATCGACGTGTCAAAACGTAAAGGTCTCTAATAGAAGTTCACGATGGCGAACACGAGCAGAATAGAAGTTATTCCGAATAATTCTTCTTAAATGTTAAGTGTTTATGCCGATAAAATAGTGATGCTAATCAGCATGATGACTAATAAAGAGTTAGAGAGGTGTTTTCTTTGAGGACACTGGCAAGCACTGCTAATGAAACAGAGACACATGAAACAAAGGTGCAATCAGAGCTTGAACAGTTGCTGGCTCTTTCACATTTGATTAAAGCGAGCACGGAGAAGATGGAAGTTCTCAACGCCAATCTTCTGGAAACCGAGCAGCGTTATCAATCGCTGTTTGAACACAATCCCGATGTTGTGTACTCCATGGATTTAGAAGGAATGATAACGAGTGCGAATCCTTCGTTGACGAAAATGCTTGGATACAGCCAAGATGAGGTGCTCGGAACGAACGCAGCAGGTTTTGTGCCAGCGGAGGATCAAGCAAGGATCATTTCTAAATTTCAAGCAGCTGTTAATGAGCAGCCTCAGTCTTACACAACGAAAATTTGCCATAAGAATGGGGAATATTTGTTGTTCAGCGTTACGAATATTCCCATCATCATTAACGATGAAGTGACCGGTGTATATGGCATCGGAAAGAACATCACGTGGCAGAAAAAAGCGGAAGAGACCATTGCGAGGCTCGCCTACCATGATCCTATGACTGGACTGCCTAACCGCGTATTGCTGGAGGAGCGACTTGCCGAACTTGTTCAGCAGAGAATGGAGTCCAAGAAGCCGTTCGCAGTATTATTTATTGACATCGACCAGTTCGCGATCATCAATGAGAGCTTTGGCCATCAGGCAGGGGATCAAGTGCTTCAGCATGCGGCAGCTCAGATGAAATCGGCTGCTAAAGATAAAGGAATGCTGAGCCGTTTTTCTGGTGATGAATTTATTGTCCTTGTGCAAGAATTTAAATGTATGGAAGAAGTGAACGAAACGGTTCAGGACATTCAGCAGGCAATCGCTTTGCCCTATTCATTGGGCGAACAGGAGTATATGGTGACGGCGACAGTTGGAGTGAGCGTTTTTCCTCAGGATGGCACAACATCAGAGAGCTTGATCAAGAAAGCGGGGATCGCATTACATCGTGCTAAGAAGAAGGGGAGAAGCGGAACCGCCTTTTTTAACGGAGAAATGAACCAGTTCCAATTAGAAAGGCTGCAGCTGGAGAACTATTTGCGCCATGCTCTGGAAAAGAATGAAATGATGCTCTATTACCAGCCTCAATATTGTTTGAAAGAGAGTTCCATTTCGGGGTTTGAGGCGCTGATCCGTTGGAATCATCCTGTGTTAGGCATCATTTCTCCTAGAGATTTTATTCCTCTTGCAGAAGAGATGGGCATCATAAGTGACATCGGACGCTTCGTAATGCTGGAGGCATGCAAGCAGTTGAAAATTTGGCATGAAGAGGGGAACCAACGGCTTTCTGTTTCCGTTAATGTATCAGGAAGACAGCTACAAAGCCTTGATTTTATTTTTGAAGTCAAAGAAATATTAGAGAGCACAGGGATCGATCCGACATTTCTGCATCTAGAACTGACAGAGACGATTATGATCGAGAACGTACAGCATAGCTTGAACATCATGAAAGAGCTAAAGGCTCTTGGCATCAAATTATCTATTGATGATTTTGGTACAGGGTATAGTGCACTCAGCTATATTAAGGATTTGCCTATTGATATTCTGAAAATCGACCAGACGTTCATTCAGAACCTTTTGAATGATGGCTATAACAAAACGGATATTGCCATCGTGAAGGCGATTATTACAATGTGCCAGGTATTAATGGTTGATGTTGTAGCTGAAGGTGTTGAAACGGCGGAGCAGATGGCTTTGTTAAAACAGTTTGGGTGTCAGCACATACAAGGATATTATATAAGCAAACCCGTCGATCGTGAGGCAGCAAGAAAGTTGCTTCAAAAAAGATGAGGCTAGTCAAAAAAAACGGACAAGAAGCATATCGCTCTTGCCCGTTTTATTTATTGTCGGTCCTCGATGGCCGCTTGTGTTTCTTTTAAGTGCTTCATATATTCCTTCGCCCGGTGAAGACTCTTCTTCTCTTCTTCAGTAGTACCATCTCCTGCCTTATGAAGCATGTCCTCCGCAGTAAGCATCATATTTTTAGCATTCTGATAGGCAGATGAGGAAGAATTGGCTTGTGCTTCTATTATTGCAGCATCTGCCTGGCGCACCGACAATAGTGCTTCATGAATCATGTTCTCATTCACGTGAACCGCTCCTTTTTACGTCAGTTTTTGCACATGAGAGGGCAATTATGCACGGTTCTTATTGAACAAAAATCAGAATAAACTTAGACATGCATCTGGATTGTCCACTTTTGAACGGGAGGTTATTTATGCTTGTCTTCTTCAAATACATTTTGCTCGGAATATCTTTGGCTGCCCCGATCGGCCCTGTGAACGCTGCACAGATGGACAGAGGAATTAAACATGGTTTCTTCAACGCCTGGATGATTGGACTTGGTGCGACATTTGCGGACGGGCTGTATATGCTGCTTGTGTACCTAGGGCTTGTACAATATATTAATACGCCGTTTATCAAAGCGTTTCTTTGGTTATTTGGGTGCTTTATTCTTTTATATACAGGAATTGAAAGTTTGAACATGAAGCAAAATGATATGAAAAAGCAGACATCCTACACGGAAAAAGGAGGAAGGAGCTTCACTGCTGGCTTTCTCATGTCACTTACGAACCCTCTCACCATTTTGTTTTGGATCGGCATATACGGCTCTATTCTTGCTGAAACGGCTTCACGCTATAGCATGGAAAAGCTGCTTCTTTACAGCGGAGCCATTTTCATCGGAATATTGTTTTGGGATTTCACGATGGCGGTCGTGTCCAGCAGCTTCCGTAAATTTCTTGACGATAGAATATTGGTCGCAATCTCGAGAATATCCGGGTTATGTCTGGTTGCTTTTGGTCTTTACTTTGGTTATGAAGCGTATTTATTTCTTTTTTAGGAAACCGAACTCTCGTTTTTCCAAACACGTTTCATTTTTAACAACACGAGCACAATGACACATAAAAAGCCTAAGCTGACAAAAAATCCTGTGCGGCTTGTTTTCTCCAAGCACGTGCCGCTGATTGCTGCGAAAATGAGCAAAAACCCGGCGATGTTTTTTCCTTTTTCAAAAAGTGTTAATTCAATCAATTTATAAGAAGACAAAAGGATAAATGCCCAGTTATAAAGAAGCATCAGACCAGCACCGGTTGTTAAATATTCATATACCTTGCCGGGCATGGCCAAAGATAGAATGATCGAGAAGCTGATTCCGCCTATGGTAACGAGAAGTGACGGCCAAGGTATGTTCTTGATTTTCTTTCCTTTTTCAAAAATTTCGGGAGCGTTTCCTCCTTCTGCTAACGTGACAAGCAGGGAAGTAACAGCAAATAATGAAGCAGTCATCGTTGAGAAACCAGCAATAAGCAATGCTCCGTTAAAAATATGAGGAAAAAAAGGAAGATCAAAGTTTTGCAGCGCCAATACAAAAGGGCTTTCTTTGTCATTGAACACCGTCCAAGAAACCATTGTAACAGCAAGGCCGATCGAAACGGTGTAAATGATAGCCAGAACAAGGAGCATGATGCGACCGGCTTTGAGAGAATCCTCTTTATCTTTTAGCTTAATCGCCATAAGTCCCATAATTTCAATGCCTCCAAAAGCATAAAAGGCAAACAGCAAGGAACTCCACCAGCCAGAAAACCCATTGACAAAAAAGTCAGGAACCGAACTTGGAATTTTGGGTTTGAATCCATCTCCGTGGAGAACACCGGAGAAGGCGAGGATGGCGATGATGATGAACATAAAAATGGCTGCAACCTTGATAATGGCCAATATGTTTTCAACCCGTTCAAATCCTTTTGTGCCAATCACTATGACAGCAAGCCCGCACAGTGCGTAACCTGCAGCGAATATCCAAAGCGGAACGTGCGGAAACCAAAATTGAGAAAAGATGGATAGTGCCGTTAATTGGCTGCCGACAATCAGTGTTTCTGATGTCCAATAAACCCATCCGCAGCTGAATCCTGCCCAACGGCCGTACGCTTTTTCAGAGTATGCACAAAACGAGCCCTTTTGCGGATCGGCAGAAGACATTTTTGCAAGCGCGCTGTAAACAATATATGTACATACTGCTGCTAGCAGATACGACAAAAGTACAGAAGGGCCGGTCGTTTTAATCGCGATGCCAGATCCTAAAAAATAGCCCGTTCCAATAATGCAGCCTACCCCAATGAGAGAGAGCTGCCACCATTTTAATTCGCCTTTCGGTGCAGTTGTGCTGCAGCCGCCTTTCTTCATTACAATCCCACCTTTCCCATTCTTCTATAGGATTGAATAGTGAGAGGGAAGATATTCAGCCAGTTATTTACTTTTACAGAAAATGAGAAAAAGCATCCGTTTGGATGCTTTTCTGTATTAAACCTTATTGAGTAACAGAGAAGTGTTGAAGTGTACTTTTATATCGAAAAACTGTTTATAGAAATCTAAGAAGTGGTTAATCTCCGTTACAGGCGCATGCTTATCCAGAGGGGTGAGCCCTTCCGTCGCAAGCGCCTTTGGAAGGTCTCACCTCCTCACTCCCACTCGCAGGATAAGGAAGGCGGCGCAGCAAGACATCAAACGCAAGAAAATGTGAGTTTCACTTTCGAGGAGTCGGCGCATTTCACTGCGATCAACTTATCAATGAAGGATTCAAAGTTGATTAAGATATTACGGTTAGTCGTACCTGCTTTTGTAATCATCTTAAATTAAATAGAAACCAAAATACGCTAATTCTTTTTGGCGTAGTACATGAACGCGAGGGCGCCGATTAGGATGGATCCTTTGACGATGTCTTGAGCATAGTAAGGGACGTTCAGCATAGTGAGTCCGTTTAAGAGGACTCCGATGAGCACGGCGCCGAAGAAGGTGCCGATGACGTTTGGTTTGTTGGCTCCAAAGACAGAGAAGCCGATAAATGCGGCTGCTACACCATCCATTAAAAGCGGAGCGCCTGCTGATACTTGTCCAGTTCCGATTCTTGATGCAAGCACGATGCCTGCAAGCGAAGCGAATAAGGAGGAAAGCAGGTAAGCATACATTTTATACCGATTGACAGGCACGCCAGAGAGGCGGGCTGCCTCGAAGTTTCCGCCTGTCACGTAAAGAAGGCGGCCAGGGCGTGTATAATTCAAGAAAATATGAACGATCACGACGGCAGCGATCATGATGATGACCGGCATGGGAATAGACAGTACCTCACCTTGACCGATGAACAAAAAGGATGGAAGAAAAACACCAGGTGCTGTTCCGCCATCAGCAAGCGGCATGTTGTTGTAAATGGAAAATCCTTTTGTAAACGTTAAATGCAGCCCATTGACGATATACATAACAGCAAGAGTAGCAAGCATATCAGGCAGCCTGACTTTTACGGCCAAGAATGAATTGAGCAAACCAACACAAAGTCCGACAGCTATCGGAACAAGGATAGCGATGAGTGTTTCCTGTCTGTAAAGGACGAGAACTGCAGCACTTGTGACGGTCGCAAGGCTTGCTGTTGAACCGACAGACAGATCAAAACCTCCTACGATGAGAGAGATGGTAACGCCGATCGCAAGCAGTGTAATGATAGAAATGCTTCGCAAAATATCGGCGAAGTTTTTATAAGAAAGAAACTGGTCGTTTAAAATGCTGAAGACGATAACCGTCAGCACGATAACGATAAGCGTACCGTATTTGAATAAAAACGGATAAAGTTTACTTGCCAGGTGCTGGCGGTTTAGTGCGGGTTGCTGCTGATCATGAAGTATGGGCTGTGACATGTTGACCTCCTGTTGCGGCATGCATGATATGCTCGTATGTCGCTTCTTCTCTTGAAAATTGGGCAGTGATTTCACCGTTATACATGACGAGGATCTTGTCGGCAACGGCAAACAGCTCATTCAATTCACTCGTAAAATACAAAATGCCCTTTCCCTGAGAAGCCAGCGTTTGAATGAGAGAAAAAACATCTTCTTTTGCGCGGATGTCGATTCCTTTCGTTGGTTCATCAAAAATAAAAATATCCCCTCCGTGCATCAGCCACTTTCCGATCGCCGCTTTTTGCTGATTTCCTCCGCTTAAAAGGCCGGCAGTCACAGCTGGGCTTTCCGCTTTAATTCCGAGTTTTTGAATCCACTCTGCAGCCGCGTTATCAATAGTAGAAGAAGAGAGAAAACCTTTTGACGTATATTTTGCCAGAGATGGCAGCGCAAGATTGTCACTGAGTGAAAAGGAAGTGAGAATACCTTCTTTTCTTCTTTCTTCAGGAATGAATGCCAATCCGTTTAATACCGCATCTTGAGGAGAAGACCATGTTTTGTCCTTTCCTCTAATCGTCAGCGGACTAGGCGATAGATCTGCACCGAATAACGCTCTTGCCGTTTCCGTTTTTCCAGCACCGACAAGGCCTGCGATGCCGATCACCTCACCTTCTTGAAGCGTAAAGGAAATAGTCTTGCCTGATTTCGGGATATAGAATGATCGGGCATCTAGCAGAACGTTTTTTGTACGGTGTGAAGTGAATTCTTTTTCTTTTTCTAACAGCGAGCCGATCATGTGATGCACGATTTCATCAGCAGTTGTCTGTTTCGTCTCAGCTGAAAACACATCGAGTCCGTCTTTTAATACGGTGACTCTGTCTGTTGTGCTGAAAATTTCAGGAAGGCGATGTGAGATAAAAACAAAGCCTATCCCTTTCTTTTTCAGGTTTTGTATAACCGAAAACAGCCTCTCCGTTTCCTTTTCACTAAGTGCTGCTGTCGGTTCATCAAGGATGATAAATGTGGCATTTTTTGATAAAGCACGTGCAAGCAGGATAAGCTGCTTCTCAGCGATGGTGCAATCTGATAAAAGCTTATCCTCACTTATGTTGAGCCCGACAAGTGCAAGGTTTTCTCTAGCTTTTTTTCGGGTACTTTTCCAGTTTATAAAGGAAGGACCTGATAACAGGTCCTCCATCGTCACGTTCTCGGTTACGCTTAAAGAGGGGATAAGAGCGGTATCTGGTTCTTGTACAACCATTTCAATACCATGTTTCATCGCCTCCCGGGGCGATGAGATAGAAACTTCCTGTCCGTTGATCGTGATATATCCGCTGTCTTTTGAATAGTCGCCAGAGAGAATTTTCATTAAAGTACTTTTTCCTGCACCGTTTGCACCTAATAAAGCGTGAATTTCACCTGCATGAAGTGAGAAGCTGACACCCTTTAACACCGTCTGGCGGCCGAACGACTTGCGGATATCTTTTAATATCAGTGCGTTCATTTTTTCTGTTCCTTGCTCAATGTTTCCATCCAAGCGGAAATAGCGGCGTCTGACTTGCCCCAGCCCTCAACGTACTTGCCGATATCGTTCATGCTCACTTTTTGTTCAGGAAGAGCGCTCTTTTGCACAAGATGAGGCTGAACACTGTATATTTGCGGTGTTTCCTCACCGGCAACCTTTTGATATAAGAAACGAACTTGCAGTTTGGCTACATCAGCAGGGTCTGTTGCAGCAGTAGCTGTCCACGGACTGTTCTTTTCTTGAATAAGCTGAAGATCTTCATCGCTCAAATCGATGCCGTATACTTTGATCTCATCTCTGCCGGCCTGTTTAATCGCCCTGGCAGCTCCTTTTGCGAATTCATCCCACGGTGCAAACACAGCATCGATGTCGCCTTTGTTCGGGTATTTCTGAAGCAGCGCTTCCATCTGGGATTGTGTATCAAGAGCTGTATTTTGGCTGGCATTTCCGAAGCGTGCGACTTCCTTTATGTTCGGATAGCGCTTTTTGAACGCTTCATAGATGACGTTTCGGCGTTCCATCGGTGTGAATCCGCCGACCCATACATACACGATTTCACCTTTTCCGTTTAAGTCTTGTGCGAGGGTGCGCAGCGAGTTCCACGCAAGACTGTAATCGTCCTGGTCGATCACGGTTACACCAGGAATGTTCAAGTCGCTGTCAAAAGCGACGACCGGAATTCCAGCTTCGACGGCTTTTTTGACGCTTGGCGCGAGTGCATCGGCACGTCCGTGGTCAAGCAGGATGCCGTCAACTTTTTGACTGACCGCATTTTCCACATAAGACGCCATTTTGGATAAATCATTATCCGCATTATAAATCTGGACATCCCCGCCAAATTCGTTTACTTGTTCTTTTAAGCCTTGCGCATATTGAGAGGAGAACGTTCCGATCGATAGCTGAACGATCGCAGCGATCTTCAGAGGTTTTTTAACAGCATCAGGTATTTCTTTTGACGTTTCTGATCCTGCAGCAGCGTTTGCCGGCTGTGATGGTTTTTCTTGTTTATTCTGTGTAGCTGGCGGTTTGCTTACCGCATCTTGTTCACTTGAACAGCCGGCAAGAAGAAGGCTGAAGGCAAGCAGTGCTGATGCTGCGGGTTTCCATTGTTTCATGATGATTGATCCTCCTGAAATAGCTTAGGCAGCTTATTTTTATAATCTCCTGTTACAATGCCTTTTTCGGTGACGATTGCTGAAATGTATTGAGCGGGTGTAACGTCAAACGCAGGATTAAATACTTTAATCCCTTCAGGTGCGATTCGTTTGCCAGCTAAATGTGTGACTTCCTTTGCAGGACGTTCCTCGATCGGGATGTCATCGCCTGACTTTGTTTCGAGGTCGACCGTTGATAGAGGAGAGGCAACGTAAAAGGGGATGCCAAGCGCTTTTGCCTGAAGTGCCAGCCCGAATGTTCCAATCTTATTTGCTGTATCACCGTTAGCGGCGACACGGTCGCAGCCGACGATCACAGCAGCGATGTTTTTTGTTTTCAGAGTGTGAGCAGCCATGTTATCGGTGATAAGGGTCACATCGATTCCATTTGCTTGAAGCTCCCAGGCTGTCAATCTGGAGCCTTGCAGCACCGGGCGCGTCTCGTTTGCATATACCGAAAGATTCCATCCTTTTTCTTTGGCAATATAAAAGGGAGCAAGTGCTGTTCCATAACGGGCGGTCGCTATGCCTCCTGCATTGCAGATCGTCATGAGCGCGTCGCCGTTCTTTAAAAGAGAGAGGGCATGCTCGCCGATTTTGCGGCACGTTTCTTCATCTTCTTTTTGAATTAAAAGAGCTTCTAATTCAATCAGAGACACAGCTTGCGCGACGCTTTCTGCTTTTGCCGCCGCTTCTGTGATACGGCGTATCGCCCAAAACAGATTGACAGCAGTCGGACGGGAAGTGGCAAGATAGTCATGCTGTTTCTGCAAAGCAGCAAGAAACGCAGGCAAATCCTCGCCTTTATACTGCTTAGTCCAAATTACGAGGCCGAATGCAGCGGCGATTCCAATTGCCGGTGCACCACGCACGTTAAGTTTAGAAATCGCATCCCAAACGTGTTCAATTTTTGTAACGTTTAAGTAAACCGTATGTTCGGGAAGCTGCTGCTGGTCCAATATAAGCAAATGGTCGCCTCTGTACCGGACTGATGAAATTTCGGTTTGTGTAAAACTCATGATTTATGCTCCTCTTATGATGGATGTGAATTGCTCGATAGACGAAATGGATTTTCTAGACTTGATCAACGATGTGCCAAGATGCAGCGCTTTCTTTTTGAGGAAGAGCTGTACATCCTCGCACGGGATGCTGTCTAAGTCAGCAACGTGCGCAAGTCCGATTGTACGGCGGATGATCTCACATCCTGCAAACCCAACACTGTCAATGAAGGTTTTTTCCAGAACATTTTGTAACACACCCGGAGTACGAGCGAAAACTTCTTTGCTCTCCTCATGAACAAGTCTTGTAAACTCGTTTTGAAAAACAGTCCATGTCTCTTGAATGACAGTCAATAACGTTTCCTGAGTCTCTTTGCGGTTGAACGGTTCTGAAGAATGGTGATGCTGAGATAAATAATTTAAAGCGATATTGGCAAAAAATTGGCCAAGGTCAAAACCTATCGGACCGTAAAAAGCGAACTCAGGATCAATGACTTTTGTTGATTTTTCCGTGACGAAAATACTGCCTGTGTGAAGGTCTCCGTGAAGCAGCACTTCCGCTTGAGTAAGGAACTGATACTTCAATGTTGCCGCTTCTTTTTTCAGCAGTTCATCATTCCAAATTTTTTCAACATCAGGTTTTAATGCAGAGGAAAACTCGTTTGTGTCGTGATCGAAGAAAGGATCTGTAAAGACGAGATCTTCCGTGATTTTACAGAGCTCTGGATTGCTGAAGTGCTGCACGAGCTTTTTCTTCTCGAACGGATGCAAATAAAAATCACTTGTATAAAAAGCTGTTCTTGCCGTGAACTGTCCAATGTGAGCTGCTAGTTTGCTGAAAGCAGTGCCTTCTATCAAGCTCTTTCTTAAAATAGAGTGATCTGACAAATCTTCCATTATCGTGACAGCGAGAGTGCTGTCACTGTAGAGTACTTTTGGTACTAGATCTGGAACATATTTTGCCGCAAGGATGAGTGCTTCGCTTTCGATTCTCGCTCTATCCAATGTCAGCGGCCAGCTTTCACCAACCACTTTCGCGTAAGGCAGAGCTTGCTTCACAATAATAGATTCAGTGCTGCTTTGAACCCGAAAGACGAGGTTCAAGTTGCCATCGCCTATTTCAGAAACAGCAAGATCATGGCCGTCTATTAATTTCAGCTTTCTTACTAAAGCAGCCGCATCTTCGTTAGTCAGCGGCTTATATGTGTTCTCTGTGAGTACTGTCATTGTTATTCCCCCTAAAAACCTTTTGTGATTATTAATGATTCTCGTTAAATTTACAAACATGACCAAAATAAAAGAGCCTCTTTCATAAGAAAGAGGCTCGGAATATTTGTTTCCGTGCCTCTTATCTCGCAAACGGATTGTTTGCTGGAATTAGCACCGTGCCATGCGCAAGCTTTACTTGCGGCCCCATGTGAATGGAGCCCCATTTTACAATGGTATTACGGTCGGTTGCTGGGCTTCATCGGGCCAATTCCCTCCACCTGCTCTTGATAAGAGACGTGCTATTTGATTACTTGTCACACTAGACTGACAATTCATAATTGTTATACTAAAACATGTAATAACAATTTGTCAACAAAAGTTTAATACAAATTTTCTCGTCGGTCTTCAAAAATAGGAATACGAGATCTTACCTCATCTGAGAGAGCAGGATCGATGTCGGCTGACAGCAAGGTTTCGTCATGAGAGCCTGCTTCTGCCACAATTTCACCCCAAGGATCGATAATGAGAGATTGTCCGGCAAACGTATTAGCAGGGTCTTTTCCTATACGGTTGCATGCAACAATGTAGCATTGGTTTTCAATGGCACGCGCCGTCAGCAAAGTGCGCCAGTGTTTGTCACGCTGAATTGGCCATTGAGCGGGAACAAACACAATCTTTGCGCCTTCAAGCACAATTTTTCTAACCCACTCCGGAAACCTTATATCGTAGCAGATCAATCCTGCGCACTGAACATCATCTATTGCAAAATGTGCGGTTTCACTTCCTGCAGTAATAAACTTTTCTTCGTTCATGAGCCGGATTAAATGTGCTTTGCTGTATTGTCCGTTCAAGGTACCATCACGGTCAAACACAAGCATGGTGTTGGAAACTTTCCCGTCTTTTTCATAAGCGATGGAACCTCCAACGATGTGGACGTGATGCTTTTTAGCAAGACCGCTTAAAAAAGAAATCGCGTTACGGCCTTCTGTATCTGCAATCTCTCCAAGTCTTTCAAGGTCATAAGCTGTATCCCACAGCTCCGGCAGCACGATGACTTCTGCTCCATCTTCAGCAGCTTGAGTGATCCATCGTAAGGCTTTCTTTCTGTTTTCTTCTGGATTTCCATAGATCACATCAAATTGCGCGCACGTAATTTTCAATTGTTTGCCCTCCGAAAATTTCTTTGACAGAATTAAACATAGCGTATAACATTACTCATTAGAATTTCAAGAACAATCAGAAAAGAATGAGTTGTCAGTTCGTGTAGCACTTAAGAAAGTATAACTTTTTAACCGTGAAGGAATTCATCGCAGTCAAAAAGTTAACGAGCAAAGTATAAGGTCAACTAAGGCTGACGAAAAGGCTCTGCGTCAGCCGAGTTTTCTTTAATAAAGAACAGACAGGAAGTGAACGTGTTGAAAAGGTTTGAGCAGGCAAAAGTAATGGAGAAACTGCCTGAGCAGTTTTTCGCGAAGCTTGTAAAAAAGGTGGGCAGTCATGTAGCGAAAGGGCATGACATTATCAATTTAGGGCAGGGTAATCCTGATCTTCCGACTCCGCCTCATATCGTAAAAGCAATGAAAGAAGCGGCGGGTAACCCGCAATTTCATAAATATTCTCCGTTTCGCGGCTATGATTTTTTAAAAAAAGCAGCTTGTGAGTTTTATGAGCGAGAATATGGTGTAGTACTGGATGCTGATAAAGAAGTGGCGATTTTGTTTGGAGGAAAAGCGGGTCTTGTTGAGATTTCGCAATGTTTTCTTGATGCTGGAGATACTGCGCTCGTACCGGATCCGGGCTATCCAGACTATTTGTCAGGTCTTGCGATGGCGGGAGCTGATACCCATTTTATGCCGCTAATAGAGGAAAATCACTTTCTTCCGGATTATGCGGCAGTCCCAGAAAGTGTGTTAGAAAATGCGAAGCTATTATTCTTGAACTATCCTAACAATCCGACAGCGGGAACGGCGACTGTTGAATTTTTTGATGAAACAGTCGAGCTCGCGAAAAAGCATGATATTCTGGTCGTGCATGATTTTGCTTATGGCGCTATTGGTTTTGACGGTGAGAAGCCTCCTAGTTTCCTCCAGTCTAAAGGGGCAAAGGACGTTGGCGTCGAAATTTATACGCTTTCGAAAACGTATAACATGGCGGGCTGGAGAGTTGGTTTTGCTGTCGGCAATGAGCAGGTGATCGAAAGCTTGAACTTGATGCAAGATCATTACTACGTGAGCTTGTTCGGGGCGGTACAGTCAGCAGCTGCAGCCGCTTTGACGGGGCCGCAGGATTGTGTGTCTGAGCTTGCTGCCACATATGAAAGCAGACGCAATGCTTTCATCGGCCGTCTGCAAGAAAACGGCTGGGATGTGCGTGCACCTAAAGGGTCTTTCTTTTGCTGGCTGAAAGTGCCGGAAGGGTATACATCAGAAACGTTCTCTGACCTGCTGCTCGATGAAGCTCATGTTGTCGTCGCACCAGGAGTGGGATTTGGTAAAGAAGGAGACCGGTATGTACGGGCCGGGCTGTTAACTTCTGAAGAACGGCTAATCGAAGCGGCTGACCGCATCACAAAATTAAATTTTGAAAAGTAGTTGACAGGCGATAAAACCCCTGTCATAATCACAATTAAATTAATATATTCAAACAATTTTGTATTTTCTCTTATCAAGAGCAGGTGGAGGGACTAGCCCTATGAAACCCGGCAACCATTTACCATTTCGGTGAAAACGGTGCTAAATCTTGCAGCTGTATCAGCTGGCAGATAAGAGGAAGCGGAACCGTGTTTACATGCGCGCCCCTTCCTCGTGAAGGGGCTTTTTATTTATTAAATTGACTAAATGGATTCAGGCAGCCAAGTGATTTGCATAAAAAGGAGTGACCCGGCGATGGGAAAAGTAACAGCAACATATCTTGTGCACGAAAAAAAAAGCGATCTTGAAAAGAAAGCAGAAGGCATTGCTCTCGGGCTGACTGTCGGATCTTGGACGGATCTTCCTCAGCTTGAAAAGGAGCAGCTGCAAAAGCATAAAGGGATAGTGGAACAAGTCACCGTTCTCGAAGAAGATGAAAAGGCCAATGAATACTTGGGAGGGTCTAGGAAAAGAGGTTTAATAAAAATTTCTTACCCATCAGCTAATTTTTCGCCAGATCTGCCGGCTATCTTAACGACCGTATTCGGCAAACTGTCACTGGACGGCGAGATCAAGCTTGTTGATCTTGAACTGGACACAGCGCTTGCTTCTCATTTTCCTGGTCCGAAATACGGAATAACAGGCATCAGGAGGCAGCTTGGTGTAAATGAGAGGCCGCTTGTGATGAGCATATTTAAAGGGGTGCTCGGAAAAGATATCTCATTCTTTAAAGAGCAGCTTCGTGAGCAGGCGCTTGGCGGGGTGGATCTTGTCAAGGATGACGAAATTTTATTTGATAATCCGCTCACACCATTTGAGGAGAGAATCAAGGCTGCTAGACAGGTTTTAAAAGAAACGGAAAGCATCACAGGTGAAAAAACACTATATGCAGTGAACGTCACGGGAAAAACTCGGAACTTGCGGGATAAAGCCAGAAAAGCGGTAGAACTCGGCGCGAATGCCCTGTTGTTTAACGTGCTATCCTATGGGCCCGATGTACTGCAAGAGCTTGCGGAAGATAAAGAAATTACTGTGCCCATCATGGCTCACCCTGCATTGGCAGGAGCGTCTGGTTCATCTTCACTTTATGGCATACGGTATTCTGTTTTACTTGGAAAACTGCTTCGTTTAGCGGGGGCTGATCTTGTCCTGTTTCCATCACCATACGGCACTGTCGCACTGAAACATGAAGAAGCGATTGGCATTGCTAAGGCGCTGACTGAACAGAGCGGTTCGCAGAAAAAAGTCTTCCCTGTACCATCAGCAGGCATCCATCCCGGTCTTGTTCCGCAATTGTTCACTGATTTCGGCTTAGACAGTGTGATCAATGCCGGAGGAGGGGTACATGGACATCCTGACGGAGCAGCAGGCGGGGCGAAAGCGTTCAGGCAAGCTGTAGATGCGGCGGTAGCAGGCATTTCTTTAGAAGAAGCAGCTAAAGCAAATCGCGAGCTGCGGATTGCTCTTGAGCTCTGGGGCGGGGTGGCAGCAAAGTGACGTTAAAGAGTGTGATTTTCTGCGATTTTGATGGAACCATCACAGAAAAGGATAACATCGTCAGCATTATGAAGGAATACGGCGCACCTGGCTGGGAAGAGATCGTGAATGACATATTAGGAAAGAGAATGAGCATACAAGAGGGTGTAGGCAGGATGTTTGCTTCTATCCCTTCTACAAAGAGAGAAGAGATTACATCATTCGTGTTATCTCAATCAAAACAGCGAGAAGGCTTTGAGGACTTACTCGCCTATGCTGAAAAAGAAGGAATGGACTTTTATGTGGTGAGCGGAGGAATTGATTTCTTTGTTCACCCATACTTGGAGAGCCACTTGAGTCAGGATAAGATCTATTGCAACGGCAGCGATTTCTCAGGACAAACGATTTCAATAACGTGGCCGAACAGCTGTGATAAATGGTGCAGCAACGATTGCGGATGCTGTAAACCGAGCATCCTTCGCAAATGGGATAGCAGCAAATATCGGAGAATTGTGATTGGAGATTCCATCACAGACCTTGAAGCAGCCAAACATGCCGATGACGTGTTCGCTCGGGACTTTTTAATCGAGAAATGCACGGAATTGAACATACCGTTTACGCCATTTGAAACGTTTCATGATATTATATCCGATCTTGAAAAGAAGAAGGAGGGTGTGCAATGACAAGAGAGCTGCGCTGGACAGAGCTGGCTGATGTAAAGGATGAGCTGGCAGCCAGAGACTGGTTCCCAGGTACGAGCGGAAATTTATCTATTAAAATAACGGATGAGCCGGTAACCTTTCTTGTGTCAGCTAGCGGAAAAGACAAAAGGAAAAGGACGGATGAAGACTTCTTGCTTGTGGACAGACACGGCATTCCAGCAGAAGAAACGCATCTAAAGCCCTCGGCTGAAACAGGCATTCATGCCCAAGTGTACAAATTGACTGATGCAGGCTGCTGCCTGCATGTCCACACGATCGACAATAATATTATTTCTGAGATGTATGCTTCTGAAGGGAGCATCACATTCAGAGGTCAGGAATTGATCAAAGCATTCGGCATTTGGGAAGAGGATGGCGAGATCACGGTTCCGATTGTGGAAAATTATGCTGATCTTGAGCAGCTGGCAAAGGCGACTGCTTCTGCCATCAACCCGGATACAAGAGCAGTACTCATTCGCAATCATGGAATCACGGTGTGGGGAAGAGATGCGTTTGAAGCGAAAAAGCATCTGGAGGCCTTTGAGTTTTTGTTTACTTATCATATTAAATTAAAATCTCTCAATCTGTTTCACGGCGTTAAGCGCTATACCGCTAAAAAAATCATAAATTTTTAGGAGGAAAAGAAAATGGCACAATTACGATTTCATGATAACGGAGAAAGAATAGAGAATCAAAGTGAAGTAGAATCTTATCTTCAAAGCCAGGAAGTCATCTATGAGAAGTGGGATATTGAAAAGCTTCCTTCTCACTTAAGAGAAAACTTTTCATTAAGTGACGAAGATAAAGAAGAAGTGATTGCAGCATTCCGAACGGAGATCGATGAACTGTCCGCACGCAGGGGTTATGTGACAGAAGACGTGATTTCTTTGTCTGATGCTACGCCGAACCTTGATGAACTATTGAAGAACTTCCTTTCTGAGCATCACCATAGCGATGATGAAGTGAGGTTCATCGTTTCAGGACACGGTATTTTTGCGATTGAAGGACCGAACGGGCGCTTCTTCGATGTTGAACTCGAGCCTGGCGACTTGATCTCCGTTCCTGAAAACTACCGTCATTACTTTACATTGCAGGAAGACCGTAAAGTCGTGGCTGTGCGCATCTTCAAATCAAAAGAAGGCTGGGTGCCGATCTACGAAAAGGAAGCATTGCCAGCAGAATAATAGGTAAAGAAAACTAGGCTGACGCCATGTTTTTCAGTCAGCCTTAGTTGCTCTTATACTATGTTCATTAACTTTTAGCTGCGTGGAGTAATCATCTTGCAAAAAAGTTATAATATCCTATAGGTAAAGAAAACTAGGCTGATGCCATGTTTTTCAGTCAGCCTTAGTTGCTCTTATACTATGTTCATTAACTTTTAGCTGCGTCGAGTAATCATCTTGCAAAAAAGTTATGCTTTCCAATAGTGTAAACAAAAAACCGGCCTAGGCCGGTTTTTTATGTTACTCGTAGTTTTGCAGGTTGCGCAGCTTAAACAGTCTGTACGTATGAAGGACAATCACTTTCAAAACAGCGAACACCGGTACAGCAAGTATCAAGCCGAGCAGTCCCCCGAGGCTTCCTGCTACTAACAATAAAGAGATAATCGTGAGAGGGTGGATGTCGAGCGTCCGTCCCATCACTTGAGGTGAAATCAGGTTGCCTTCAATCTGCTGGGCGATGACCATCACGATCAGTACTTTAACGACCATGGCAGGTGAATCGGTAACGGCAACGATGATGGCTGGAACCACCCCGATAATAGGACCGAGGAACGGAATGACGTTCGTCAGCATCGCGGCGAGAGCCAGCAGAAGAGAGTATTCAATCCCGATGATTAAGTAGCCTGCGTAAAGCATGAGACCGACGACGACACTGACTAGTATTTGGCCTTGAATGTAGCCGCTTAGTGCTTGGTCCATATCACTTAAAATTTTCTGTCCGTTTTCCCGCTGCTTGATGGGAAGAAGAGATAGAACCTGGCGAGGCGCTTTTTCTCCTTCTTTCAGCATGTAATAAAGAATGAACGGAACTGTGACAAAAACAACGACGATATTCGTGACGATTGAAATAAAGTTGGCGATGTTGGTACCAATGGTAGACACACTGTCAGATAAATAGGCAGTAACTTTATCTGAAAGCTCTTTCGGGTTGAACTGTTCGCTTTCCTGAAAGCGGTCCACCCACTCATGGTTCTGCAATTCGACAATGTTGTTTCTCACAGAATTAATTAAACCCGGCATATTCTCAACTAGGCTGCTTACCTGGCGCTGAAGGACAGGACCGATCGAGTAAATAAGAAGGGTAACGAGTCCAACTGCCGCACCGTATATAAGCAAAATCGATAAAATTTTCGGCACGCTGCGCTTATGTAAAAAGTTCACAACAGGACGGAAAAGATAATACAGCACACCGGCAAGAAGAAATGGCGCAAACAAGGTTTGCACTAGAACGACGAGAGGACGGAAGATAAAGTCAATTTTCGTGCCGACCCAGATCAGCAGAAAAATGAGCAGCAGAGCATATCCGGCTCTGAACAATTTTGACTGTGGCATCATACACCTGCTTTCGTTAGTACGTATAATGGAATATTATTTCTCATTATTTCGATTATACATTGCTCTTTCCCTGCCCACAAATCTGTAGATGCAAAATCGGGTCACCTGTACATGCGGCACTGCATATTCTGTTTATTGGGCAGATGTGATCAAATGCAGGAAGAAAGGGTGACAGCTATGTGCGGGATAACAGGCTGGGCGGACTGGAAACATCATGTGGCCGGTGAAAAAAAAGTGCTTCTTAAAATGGCCAATACACTGTCTAAGAGAGGACCGGATGCACTGAACGCATGGAGCGATGTTCACGTAGGGTTCGGTCATGCGAGGCTTGCAGTAGTCGATATTGAAGGCGGCGTGCAGCCGATGACCAGGCTCAAAAACGGGATAGCCTTTACGATCTGCTATAACGGGGAACTTTATAATACAGAAGACATCAGAAAAGAGCTGCTTTCCCGAGGGTATAGCTTTACAGGGCATTCGGATACAGAGGTGCTGCTGACAGCGTATATCGAATGGAAAGAAAGCTGTCTGGAAAAGCTGAACGGCATCTTTGCTTTTGCCATTTATGATGCAGAACGGGAAACGGTCTTTTTGGCACGTGACCGTCTTGGTGTGAAACCGCTATTCTACCGTGAAAGCGGGAGCTCCCTATTGTTTGGTTCAGAAATAAAAGCCATTCTTGCACATCCAGATGTCAAGGCAGAGATCGGTAGAGAAGGCCTGCAGGAAGTGTTCGGACTTGGACCGTCGCGAACACCAGGTGTCGGGGTGTATAAAGGAATCAGCGAGCTGAGGCCGGCCCATGCCGCTGCCTTCTCTAAAAGCGGCTTGAAAAAATGGCGTTACTGGAATGTAGAAAGCAAGCCTCATGAACACGACCTTCAAGAAACGATTGAAAATGTGCGGAGTCTTGTGGTGGATGCGGTAGAGCGCCAGCTGATCGCCGATGTTCCAGTGTGTACCTTTCTTTCTGGCGGGGTAGATTCATCAGCGATCAGTGCCATTGCCGCCAAGCATTTTCAAAGTGAAAACAAAGGGGAGCTGCATACCTTTTCGATCGATTATGCAGAAAACGATAAATATTTTAAAGCAAGCGATTTTCAGCCAAACAGTGACGGCCCGTGGATAGAAAAGATGGTTCAGTCGACAGGCTCGGTCCATCATTTTTGTGTGATCGATAACGAGCTGTTAATCAACCATTTGCGTGAAGCGGTCACGGTAAGAGATCTGCCGGGTATGGCTGATGTGGATTCCTCACTATTATGGTTTTGCCGTCATATTAAAAAACAGTCGACTGTAGCATTATCTGGAGAATGCGCAGACGAAATATTCGGAGGCTACCCTTGGTTTCATAAAGAAGAATTGATGAACCGACAAATGTTCCCGTGGATGAGATCGACTGAGGAAAGACGTTCCTTGCTTACAGCAGACTATGAATCTAGGCTTAATCTTGCTGACTATGTTTATTCTCGTTACGAAGAAACCGTGAACGAAACACCAAGGCTTGATGGAGAAACCTCTTTAGAAGCGAGGCGTCGTGAAATCTTTTATCTAAACATGATCTGGTTCATGACTACCCTTCTCGACAGAAAGGACCGGATGAGCATGGGGGCAAGTCTTGAAGTACGTGTTCCATTTGCTGACCACCGGATCGTGGAATATGCATGGAATATCCCGTGGGAAATGAAAATGCTCGGCGGAAGAGAAAAAGGCATTTTAAGAAAAGCGATGACAGGCCTGCTTCCTGATGATGTGCTGTACCGCAAAAAAAGCCCCTATCCGAAGACGCATCATCCGGTTTATACGCAAGGTGTCAGAGACTGGCTTCAATCCATCGCTGATAAAAAGAATTCACCGTTGTTTGAAGTGCTTGACCGCAGCAAAGTTCAGAAGATCATCGACACGAACGGCGATGCCTTCAAGACGCCATGGTTCGGTCAGCTAATGACAGGCCCTCAGCTGATGGCACACCTTGCCCAGATCGACAGCTGGCTCTCAGACTATAACATTAATATCACGGAATAGAACAAAGGGTAAAAGATGAAAAGGATCCACACCTTGTTGAAGGAGTGGATCCTTTTATGTGTAAACTTTCAGGCAGCCATTCGATTTTCCTGCCAGCCGCGCTGCTTCCAGCGGCGCAGCATGAGAAGGCCGCGCAGCCATTCATCCGCGATAAAGGCGATGAAGATGCCGATTAGGCCAAAGCCCATGGAAATGCCCAGTATATAGGATAAAGGAACGCTCATCCCCCACATGGAGAGAACACCCATATATACAGGGAATTTCGCATCACCTGCGGCGCGAAGAGAGGAGATCACGACTAAATTAAACGATCGTCCTGGCTCTAGCACGACAGTCAATGCCAGCAGAACAGCGCCAACACTTAATATAGCAGGATTGTTTGTGAATATAGATAGAAGCGGCTTGGCTGAAAATGCGACGATTATGGACATCCCGAATGTAATAAACATAGAGTACTTCAAGCTTCTAAGGCATGTCTCGTATGCTTCATCAAGTTTTTTCGCTCCGATCATTTGACCGACGATAATCTGAGTGCCTTGACCGATTGATACAGAAAACAAAAAGATAAACATCATGATGTTAAAGGCATAAACCTTCGCTGTCAGAGCTTGTGTACCGATCATAGTGATGAAAATAGTGATCACCATCTGTGAAGTGCTGTACGAAAGATGCTCACCAGCAGCGGGCAGGCCGATTCGCAGAACATTTTTTAAATGCTTAATGGGAACACTAGCAGCGCGGCGCAAATCCAGACTGATATTCGTTCTTTTCTTTAATAAGACCAATAAAATGGCCAATCCTGCCATACGGCTCACAGAGGTGGATATCGCCACTCCTTCCACACCGAGCACAGGGATGCCAAACGGGCCGAAAATGAACAAATAGTTTCCGATAACATTCAGTACATTCATCCCGATCGTGACATTCATCGCATCTTTCGTAAAGCCATAGCTTCTAAGAGATGCTCCGATCGTCATGATCACCGCTTGTATAAATGAAAAGCCGCCAACGATATATAAATAGCTCTTTGCTTCACTCATCAGCTCTGGGGGAGTTTGTACCCAAGTGAGGAAAACACCGCCAAAAAGGTAAAGAGAAGCGCTTAACAGTGCACCAAACACGAGGTTTGCAGCAAGTGAAACGATGATGGTTTCTTCGGCGCTTTTAAAATTTTTTGCCCCGACGGCCTGAGCGATCACGACACTCGTTCCTGTCGCGATAAAACCGAACATGACGATGACGATGGAAAGAATCTGATTGGTCAATCCGACGGCTGCAACCGAATGGTCGGAGTATTGACTAAGCATCAGTGTGTCAGCATTGCCCATAAGCATATGAAGAAGAAATTCAATAAAAATCGGCCATGTGATGGCAAACAATGATAGTTTCTCTGCAGCAGTCGTTGCCTTTTTATTGACCATAAGGTGCCTCCTAAAAATATAAAAATCAGCATTCTCCCATTCTATGCTTTTCACCCTCAAAATAAAAGAAAAAGCTGGCAATAAAGCCAGCTTGAATATAACTACTTCACTTCATAAACTGCGAATCCATAAGAAGGGAGGATGAAGTGCAACGTTCCGGTAACAGCTTCTTCTTGTTCCCAGAGATTAGTTGCTGTTTTTTCAGCATCAATTGAATACGATAATTCAGCTGGATGATCGTCAGCATTGACGGCAATCACAACGGAGCTTCCTTCACACGTCTTTTCAAAAATCAGTGTTTTGCCTTCTGCTTGAATGAAGCGGAGTTTAGAGCCATTGCCAAAGCCGGCAACTTGTTTTCGAAGGCTTATTAATTTCTGCACAGTATGGAACATATCGAGGTCCTGTTTTAATTTGTCCCATTCCATGCATTTGCGGCAGCCAGGATCGCGTCCGCCTGTCATCGCGATTTCGTCTCCGTAGTAAATGCATGGTGTTCCGCTGTAGCTCATCATGAGCACGTATAACAGTTTCACCTTTTCCTTATTTCCGCTGCATAGTGTCAGAACTCGCTGTGTGTCATGTGAACCAAGAAGGTTAAAGGCAGCTTCACTCACGTTTTCAGGATACATATGAGTGACGTTCATGATTTTATCAGCGAATCCCACCGCATCAATCTTTTCAGATGCCACGAAATCTAGAGCAGCATTAGTAAACGGATAGTTCATCACAGCATCAAACTGATCACCGGCAAGCCAAGGCATCGAATCGTGCCAGATCTCGCCGAGAATATACGCGTCAGGCTTCACGGACTTTACCGCCTTCCTGAAGTCGCGCCAGAATGAATGGTCCACCTCATTCGCCACATCAAGCCTCCAGCCGTCTATATCGAATTCTTCCACCCAATACCGGGCTACGTCCAATAAATAACGGCGGACTTCCGGATTTTCCGTGTTGAGCTTCGGCATAGATTTTTCAAATGCAAACGTATCATAATTTGGACGAGGCTCCGTCTGGATAGGAAATTCCCGCAGGTGGAACCAGTCTTTATAGCGAGAATGTTCTTCGTTCGCCAGTACATCCTGAAACGGTTCGAAATAAAAGCCGCTATGGTTGAAAACGGCATCGAGCATCACTTTGATGCCGTTTTCATGGCATATCTTCACAAGCTTGCGGAATGTCTCTTTGTCACCGAACTGTGGATCAATCTCCATATAATCAATCGTGTCGTATTTATGGTTGGATTTCGCTTTAAAAATTGGAGTAAAATAAATCCCTCCAATACCGAGTTCCTTTAAATAAGAAATGTTCTGAATCACACCCTCGAAATCGCCGCCGAAGAAGTTGTTGATCTCGGGCTCTGTGCTGCCCCATGGCAGTGAGCCTGGGGGGTCATTGCTCGAATCGCCATTGGCAAACCGTTCAGGAAAAATCTGATACCACACTGTATCTTTCACCCAGGATGGAGCGCGGAACACGTCTGCCGCGTTCAAGAAGGGAAAGCAGAAATAATAAGCGGTATCGTCAACTGGTGCCTCATCAAATAATCCACGCTCTGTATAAACCTTCTTTTCTGTACGAGAATGAAGCTCAAACCCGTAGCGGAGACGGCGGAAATCAGGTTCAATGGAAGCAAAATAATAATCAAACCATTCATCAGAACCGCTGAAGGTCATAGCCATCTTATCGGTTTGCCAGCCATTCTCCGTCCAGTGATAAGGGTCTCCGTATAGAAGAGAAACGTGGTCCATATCTCCTTTTTTTGTACGCAGTCTGATATGAAGTGTTTTTTCATCATACGCATAAGCAAAATTGTTCTTCGGTCTGTGATAGAGTGCCTCTACATTCATCATCGTCTTCCTCTCCTTTTAAATAATTTTCCTTTTTCTAATGTAGTAGCTGCATTTAGAATGGTAACAAGTGGTTGCTCTCCGATACAGTTGATGCACGGTTTCTGCCCATAAAAAGCAATAAACTCACAAAACGGACGTTTCAAACGAAAGCAGTATTTCAGCAAAATGATTCTTAAAATGGAGCAATAAAACAAAAAAGGCACAACCCTGCTTTTTAAGCGCAGAGGTTGTACCTGATAAGCACATTGCCTTCAAATTTGTATAGTTTATTTTTATGACAAACGAATGGAGTTGTCAACTAACATTATTTGAAAGCGTATGCAATTTTTCGAAAAAAAAGAGTTGTAAAAAAAAAAACACTATGTATAATGAAAAGTAAGCGGTTCATGCAATCGTTTTCACAACTAACGGAAGAGAGACTTTCCTCTTTTTTTGTCACATTGTGCAAACGGTTGTATAACGTATAAACAATCTTTCATAGGGGGATCAACCATGAAAAAGTTACTAGCATGGCCTTTAACTTTTGCATTGGCGGCAGGCTCACTAGCAGCATGCGGACCAAAAGAAGAAGAGGGCGGAAAAGAAGCCGGAAAAGAAGCTCACAAGCCAAAGCAGCTGACGATCTGGGAAGATAAAGAAAAAGGGATCGGAACACAAGACGCGATCAAAAAGTTCGAAGAGAAATACGGCATTAAAGTGAAGCTTGAAGAAAAGCCGATGCTTGATCAGCAGGAAAAGCTTCGTCTTGACGGACGCTCTGGCAAAGGCCCAGACATTATCACAACTCCGCATGACCGTGTAGGACCACTTGCACTTGAAGGGCTAATCGCTCCGATCAAAGTGTCAGATGAGACAAAGAAAATTTACACAGAGTCTGCGATCAACGCTCTTACTTACGAAGGAAATCTTTACGGACTTCCTAAATCGACTGAAACACCAGTATTTGTTTATAACAAAGCGTTCATGGACAAAGCTCCTGAAACATTGGACGAGCTAAAAGGCGACAAGTTCGGAGCAGAGTATTCTTACTTAGCTAACTGGACAGATTTCTATTTCGCACACGGCGTTCTTTCGGGAATGGGCGGATACGTATTTAAAGATGACAATGGAACTCTAGATCCTGCTGATGTTGGCCTCGCTAACGACGGCGGAGTTGAAGGGTTAGACTATATTACTTCTTGGTACAAAGAAGGATTGTTTCCTAAAGGAATCATCGGTAAAGACGCTGGACAGACAATCGATGGATTGTTCACTGGCAAGAAGGTTGCTGCTGTTATGAACGGTCCTTGGTCTTTCCAGCCTTATAAAGATGCAGGAATCGACATCGGTGTTGCTCCAATGCCTAAGCTTCCAAACGGTGAGTATGTAAAAACGTTCATCGGAGTAAAAGGATACTTTGTAAGTTCATATTCTAAAAATCAAGAATGGGCAACAAAGCTAGTTGAGTTCATCACGAACGAAGAAAACTCTAAAGTTCGTTTCGAAAAGACTGCTGAAATCCCGCCAGTTGTTAAGCTAATGGAAGATCCAATCATCGCTGACAACGAAGCAGCGAAAGCAGTTGCTGTTCAATCTGAGCGCGGTGTGCCAATGCCGAACATTCCAGAGATGGCTGAAGTTTGGACGCCTGCAGCTAATGCTCTTCAACTTTCAGCAACTGGAAAGTCAGATGCAAAGAAAGCACTTGAAGGTGCAGTAAAGCAGATCAACCAGAATATTGAAACCAATCACAAGAAAAAATAATTTTCCATCTATATGAAAAGGAAAGCGGTACCCAAGTATAGGGTACTGCTTTCTATCCCTTTACGTACGTGCTGGAAAGGATTTGAACTGGATCCTCGATCCTTTCGAACACATACGGCAGGGGGAAAGAAAGGAGACAGCCCTTCGTGACTTATCAGAAGAAAGCGGCGCTATTGTCCATCATTCCAGGATTAGGCCAGCTGTTCAACAAACAATGGTTAAAAGGTTCCCTTTTTCTATTGCTGGCAGCTTCCTATTTCATCGTATTCTTTGAAACACTTAACATGGGTATGTGGGGGCTTTTCACACTAGGTGAAGTGCAATTCCGCGACCATTCCGTATTTTTGCTCGTTGAAGGAATCATTGCTTTGATCATTATTGCAATCGGTCTGGCGTTTTACGCGTTTAACTTATATGATGCTTCTCAAAACGGAAAAAAGCGCGACAATGGCATCGCACTGAATACATTGAGCGAACAATATTTAACAGTAGTCGATAAAGGCTTCCCCTATTTAATGGTAGGACCAGGTTTCTTCCTGCTGATCTTTGTTGTTATTTTCCCGATCTTGTTCATGATCCTGCTCGCGTTCACAAACTACGACCTTTACCACTCACCGCCGGCAAAGCTCGTTGAATGGGTGGGCATTCAAAACTTTATTGAGATCTTTTCTCTTGATTTATGGCGTGAAACGTTTATCTCTGTATTTGCCTGGACGATTATCTGGACGTTTTCAGCGACGACGCTGCAAGTGGCGATCGGTATTTTCCTTGCAGTCGTTGTGAACCAGAAAGACTTGAAATTTAAAGGCCTTATCCGCACATTATTAATTCTTCCTTGGGCAGTGCCAGCATTCGTATCCATCCTTATTTTCAGCGGATTGTTTAACGAATCATTCGGAGCAATTAATAATCAAATTTTAAACTCACTTGGAATCGATTCCATAGAATGGATGACCGATCCTTTTTATTCGAAGATCGCGTTGATATTCATTCAATCTTGGCTTGGATTCCCGTTCGTTATGGCGATGACAACAGGGGTATTGCAGTCCATTCCTGAAGAACTTTATGAAGCGGCTACAGTGGACGGAGCTTCTGCCTTTGATAAATTCAAAAGCATCACCCTGCCGATGATTCTGTTTGCAACGGCTCCTATTCTGATCACTCAGTACACGTTTAACTTTAACAACTTTAATGTTATTTACTTGTTCAATGCAGGAGGACCTCCAGTAGCAGGCCAAAATGCAGGCGGAACAGATATCTTAATCTCTTGGATCTATACGCTGACAATGACATCTTCGCAATATTCGAAAGCGGCAGCGATTACTGTACTGCTCTCCATTATCATTGTCACGGTAGCTCTTTATAATTTCAGAAAGACAAAATCTTTCAAGGATGAGGGGACGATTTAACATGAGCATAAAAACGGCAAAATACATCCGTCTAACCTTGTCTTATATTATTCTATTGGCAGCCGTTATTGTTGTCGTCTATCCGGTATTATGGGTAATCGGCTCGTCGTTCAACCCAGGGAACAGCTTGATGAGTTCTACAATCATTCCGGAAAATGCAACACTTGCACACTATAAAAACCTGTTCGAGAACACGGACTACCTTACTTGGTATTGGAACACTCTAAAGGTTTGTTTCTTTACGATGGTACTTGCGGTTATCTTTATCGGCTTGACGGCGTATGCGTTCTCCCGTTATCAGTTCATCGGACGCAAAAACGGCCTTCTGCTTTTCCTTGTACTTCAAATGGTTCCGCAGTTCGTCGCGATTCTCGCAATCTTTATTCTGGCTGACCAAGTGAAGCTCCTTGATACTCACTTTGGGCTTGTTCTTGTCTATGTCGGAGGATTGATTCCTATGAACACATGGCTGGCGAAAGGCTATTATGATACGATTCCAAAAGAGCTAGACGAGTCCGCTCGCATGGACGGCGCAGGGCATTTCAGGATCTTCTTCCAGATTATCCTGCCGCTTTCAAAACCGATTCTGGCAGTCGTTGCTTTGTTCAGCTTCATCTCGCCATTTGCAGACTTTATCCTGGCATCTGTACTTCTCCGATCACCGGAAAAGTTCACGCTTGCCATCGGACTGTATAACATGATCTCAGATGAATTCGGCAACAGCTTTACAACGTTTGCCGCAGGATCAGTGCTTATCGCTGTACCAATCGGCATTCTCTTCTTATCACTGCAGCGGTTCTTTGTATCTGGATTGACGGCTGGAGGAACGAAGGGGTAATGAAGGTCAAAGGAAAAACGCTGGCGGGCAGCCGGTTCATCATCATCCTGCTGCTCCCGTTTCTCCTTTTTTTCTTTGCGGAAATGAAGGCGCTTGCAGAGGGAAAGGATAGAAGCTGGCAGGACGAATCAATTTATTTTATTATGATTGACCGGTTTCATAATGGAGACCTTTCCAATGATTATGAAGTAAATACTGAAGACCCTTATGCTTATCATGGCGGGGATATTAAAGGCATCACGAAAAAATTGGATTATATAAAAAAACTTGGCTCCACAGTCATTTGGCTGACTCCTGTCGTAAAAAACGAGGAGAAGGGTTATCACGGCTATTGGACGGAGGATTTTTATAAGGTTGAAGAGCATTTTGGCAATTTGGATGATATGAAGGAACTCGTATCAGAAGCACATAAACGAGATATGAAAGTCATTCTTGATTTAGTCGTTAATCATACAGGCTATAAGACTCGATGGCTGACACAAACTGACAAAAAGGATTGGTTTCACGAGCAGCAGGAAATATATGATTATCAAGATCAAGAACAGGTTGAAAATGGATGGCTGTCCGGTCTTCCGGACTTCAATCATGAAAATCCGGAAGTCAGGGAGTATCTCCTTGATGTGGCCGTCTACTGGATCAAAGAAACAGACATTGATGGATACCGTCTTGATACGGTCAAGCATGTACCGAAAACATTTTGGACCGACTTCGCTAAGGCCGTAAGAGAAGCAAAGTCTGATTTTTACCTTTTAGGTGAAGTTTGGCATGACAACCCCGAATATATCGCAGGATACAGCGAAGCAGGCATCGGATCGTTTGTAGATTACCCTTTATATAATGAAATGACGCTTGCTTTCAGTGAGAGCGGGCAGCCTCTTTCTGAACTGGCTTCCGTCTGGGACCGCAACAAATATTATTACAGCAAGCCCTATGAAATGGGGAATTTCCTTGATAACCATGATAACATCCGGTTTACGAGGCAGGCCATTCTCAACAATGAGGATCCAAAGAAAAGGCTGCGTCTGGCCTTGACCTATCTTTATACAGCCCCTGGCATACCCATTTTATATCAAGGAACAGAGCATAGTATGGATGGCGGAGAAGATCCGGATAATCGGCATATGATGACGTTTCCTAAAGATGATGACATGGAAGCGTTCACGAGGGAAATCGCAAAGTTGAGACAAGAAAGCCTTGCTTTAAGGCGAGGCAGCTATCAAATGGTTTATGAAGACGGTCCGATTGCTGTTTTCAAGAGGGAATATAAGGAAGAGATCGTTTACATCGCTTATAACAACAGCGAAAAAAAATCAGAAATCTCTTTTCATGACAAGCACCTGAATGAAAAGTATGATCTTGCTCCAATGCTTGATTTTCCGGAAAGCATGGAAGCAAAAGTTGAAGGAAAGACTGGAAAAGTAGAGCTAGCTGCGGAAACAGCGCAATTATATCGCGTTCAAAAAAAATCAGAAGCAAACAAAGTATGGTGGGGAATAGCTGCTGCACTAGCTGCTTTATTAGTGTGTGCCTATGCTGCAAAAAGGAAAAATTCGTAAGTTCAGCTTGTTTGCAAGCGTTTCATCCATTACAATGAATGAGGCAATTAGAAGGAAACGCTTTCTTTTTATTAGGGAAAGGAGGGGAACTGCATGGCAGTGACAATAAAAGACGTGGCACGATTGGCCGATGTAGCGCCTTCTACAGTATCCAGAGTGATCGCCAATAATCCGCGGATCTCTGAAAAAACAAAACGCAAGGTTAAAGAAGCCATGGAATATCTTGGCTACCATCCTAACTTCAACGCGCGGAGCCTGGCTAACCGTTCTACACAGGCCATTGGACTGGTTATGCCAAGCTCTGCTGATCATGCTTTTCAAAACCCGTTTTTCCCTGAAGTGATAAGAGGCATCTCAACAAAGGCGCACGAAAAAGAGTATGCTCTGTACATGTCCACAGGAAAAACAGAGGATGAAATTTTTGATGGTGTCGTTCAGATGGTGCAGGGCAGGAGGGTGGACGGCATCATCCTGCTCTACTCAAGGGTGGATGACCGGATCATGACGTATCTGCAACAACAACAGTTTCCGTTTACCGTGATTGGGAAACCGTTTAAAAACGCTGATTGCATCACGCATATCGATAACGATAATTACAAAGCATCGCAGGAATTGACTGAGTACTTGATCTCTCTAGGACATGAGCGGATCGGCTTTGTTGGAGGAAACCTAAATCTTGTCGTCACGATCGACAGGCTTCTCGGATACGAAAAAGCAATCCGTGATGCAGCTTTGGATTATAAGGACCATTACATTGTTCATGAACAATTTCTAAAAGAGGGGGGAC
Organism: Fictibacillus iocasae; assembly: GCF_042665465.1. Taxonomy (NCBI): domain Bacteria; kingdom Bacillati; phylum Bacillota; class Bacilli; order Caryophanales; family Fictibacillaceae; genus Fictibacillus; species Fictibacillus iocasae. Next base: position 97,784 of record NZ_JBHTCP010000014.1, read on the forward strand.
AGGAGGCAGTGAAAGAGCTGTTCTCCCTGCCTGATCCTCCTACCGCATTAGTCGTGATGGATGACTTAATGACCTTCGGTGTGATCAGTACACTGAAGGAACTGGGGTTATCCGTGCCAGATGACATTTCGGTTGCAAGCTTTAATAATGTGATGATTTCAGAGCTCTCCACACCGCCGCTCACTTCAGTCGATATTAATATCTTTCAGCTTGGTTATGAAGCGGCTGTCGGTCTCTTGGACTGCATACAGACGTGCAAGCTAGGGAAAAGGGTAGTCGTCCCTCATAAGCTGATCATCCGTCAGTCATGCAAGCCGAAGCTTGAAGGCTTAGAGACGAAAGAAACCGTGTAAGCTGGTCACTGTTCATTCATTAAAAGTATTCCACTCAGAAATACTCTGAAGTAGGAGTGCTTTTTTTTATTCTAGGAAATCACTGCAAATGGCGTCTCTCTTTCAATACGTGTAGGACATGCTGGAATGGCTGTGTTGTTTTGGTTTCCCAAAATGATGAGAATGGATCTCCTTTGCTCTTAATTCGTGTCTTTAAGCTGTCTACTGTGAAAAGTTCTGGACGAAGGCTGCTGTTGACTTCGTGCCAATATACTGGAGTGGCGACAAGTGCGTCACTGTTCCCCCTTGCCGAATATGGAGCGATAATTGTCTTGCCTTCTGCATGCTGGATAAAGTCGATATAGCATTTTTGGCCCCTCTTTTTCTTAAGACGTTCTGTCGTGAAATAATCGGGTTCTTTGTTGATTAAATAGTCAGCAAGAAAGCTTGTGAACATTCTTGCTTCAACAAAGGTAAATGAGTGATCGGGAATTGGAATATATACTTGCATCCCTTTATTTCCGCTTGTTTTAACGTAAGGAACGAGCCGGAGTGAATCACAGACTTCTTTGATAATGAGAGACGCTTCGACGGCAAGGCCGAAATCAGATCGTGAAGGCGGATCGAGGTCCATTACGATTTCGGAAGGAAAAGAAGTACGTGTTCTTCGGAAGGGAATATGCATTTCCAGTGCAAGCTGGTTTCCAAGCCACAAAAGTGTTTCTAAATTGGAGCAGATGCAATAATGAATATCCTCTTCTAAGAACGTCTCGACAAAGGTAGGAGCATATTCCGGACAATTCTTCTGATAAAAACGTTCACCCTGAACTCCGTGAGGATAACGTATGACGGTTAATGTACGCTCCTTTAGAAATGGAAGAATATACGGTGCAATAAAGCTCAAATAGTGGAGGTACTCTAGCTTCGCAATACCCTTTTCAGGCCAAACCGGCTTGTCTGGACTCGTAATGACAATATCAGATGCATTTACTGTGATGGTGTACTGTTCTTTTTGACGTTTTCCCACGTACAGTCCTCCCAGTGCATGTTTAACAAAAAGCGTGAAAAACGGGGCTGCCTCAGCTGTTCTTTATACAACTCTAAATATTCTAGCTCTACGCACAAAAAAGGCGGAATATAAAAAACAGTGCCTTCCTGGTGTGAAGTGTTGTTTTTAACGATTTGGATAAGAGCTTCTCTTTCTTCACTTTCGAGTCCATGTGAAAACAATCCCGCAGATGTCAGTTTTTCGTGTGAATCAATGGCAGCCACATGAAAAAAACCGTTGCTTTGATCATACGCTGTCAAAATGAAGGCCCCTTTTTTTATGTTCTTCCACTTTAGCCACTGTTTGGTTCGCGTACCTGCGCTCCAAGTGCTTCGAATTTGCTTCGCTACAATTCCTTCTCCGTCAGATTCAGTTACAAGAGAGCGAATAAAGCTAAGATCAGTCTGTACTTGAATTTTATTCAAAGGTCTTAATGGGATTATGGTATCCTCCACATCACCGTATGAAAGCAGGGAAGAGAGAATTTCTTTTCTGCTTTCCAAGGGCAGTTTCGTCATCCATTCACTGTTCTTCATAAGACAGTCGAACGCTAGAAATGTGGCGGGTGCTTGTTTAGATTTTTTTTCAACTTGTTCGATATTCTTTAATCTGCCGCGTAATTGAATCGCTTCGAAATCGGCCTTTTTATCATTGCGTAAAATACAGAGCTCCCCATCTAACACGAACGGAAGAAAAGGTGTCCAAACGGTCAATAATGCTGTTATGTGATGCTTAACTTCCGGAAAAGAATTCCCAAGTTCTTGACCGTTACGGCTTTTCATTCTCACCTCTTCTTTGCTGCAATAAAGAAGGCAGCGATAGCCGTCATACTTGATTTCGTACAACCACTCCACCCCCTCAGGAAGGGAATGGACAAGTGAGGGCAGCATGGGCTTTAACCGGCCGCTCACCATCAACTGGACGCTTTCTTTTTAGAAGCTGACTTTTTCTTTTTAGGTTCTTTTTTCTGGTCTGAGGGCTCTGCCTGTTTTTTTAAAGGTATTGTTTTGGAAGCGTCAATGGAGGCTTGCAGGGCTTCCATCAAGTCAACGACATTTGTCTTTTCTTTCTCGCGTGCCACTTTAATCTCGTCACCGGAGATTTTGCTGTGAATCAGGTCCATTAATGATGTGCGATATTCATCATGATACTTTTCAGGCTCAAAAGGAGAAGTGAGCTGTTCGACAAGCTGTTTGGCCATTTCTACTTCCTTTTCATTTAGGTCGATCTCTTCGTTCAAGCCTGGTACATGGTCTATATTCCTTACTTCATCAGGGTAGAAGATGGTTTCAAGAACTAGGCCTTTCTCATATACTCTCACTGCAGCAAGATGCTCTTTAGAGCGCAGAGTGAATTTCGCAAGACCAATTTTTCCAGTGTCCTGCATCGCTTTCTTTAAAAGAGCAAACGATTTAGCACCGTTTTCTCCAGGACCGACGAAATAAGAGCGGTTAAAGTAAATAGGGTCAATTTCTTCCAAACTGACAAAATCAATGATCTCAATCGCTTTCCCTTTTAAAGAGGCAAGCTCATCCAGTTCGTTTTTTTCAACGATCACAAATTTGCCGGGTTCATATTCATATCCTTTTACGATGTCGTCCTGTTCGACTTCCTTTTCGCAAACAGGACACATCTTCTCATAAGAAATCGGGTTGTGGCATGTTTCATGAAGATAGCGCATTTTAATATCCTTGCTCTCTGTAGCGGCAAACAGCTTGACTGGTATATTCACGAGTCCGAAGCTAATAGCCCCTTTCCACATAGTATGCATGTTGTTCTCCCTTTCATTTGCAGTGTCTTGGTGTTAGTGTTTGATATCTTAAGAATTCTCTTCATGTAGTTATTTCCAAATAAAAAAACCTTACCGATAGTGGCGAAAAGTGCCATATTCGATAAGGCTTACAGTCATAGGGAGGATTATCCGTTCACTACGGTTCCGCCGTTAATATGGATTATCTGGCCTGACACATACGATGAATCTTCTGAAGCTAAGTAGACATAAGCCGGGGCTAGCTCTTCAGGCTGCCCAGCTCTTTTCATAGGGGTGTTCTGACCGAATTTCTCCACTTTTTCTTCACTGAACGTGGAAGGGATGAGCGGAGTCCAAATCGGTCCAGGTGCTACGCCGTTCACACGGATCCCTTTTTTGACAAGTGAATTGGAAAGCGCGCGTGTGAAGGAGACGATTGCACCTTTTGTTGCAGAATAATCAATTAGTTCAGGATGTCCCTGATACGCTGTGATAGATGCGGTGTTAATGATGGCACTGCCTTCCTTCAAGAAGGGGAGTGCCGCTTTTGTTAAATAGAACATAGAAAAGATATTCGTCCGGAAGGTTTTCTCGAGCTGATCGGCTGTTATCTGTTCGATGCCTTCTTGGGGATGCTGCTCTGCGGCATTATTTACGAGGATATCCAGTCCGCCGAGTGATTCGGTTGTTTGCTTCACGACTTTTTGGCAGAAACTATCGTCACCAATGTCTCCGGCAAAAAGGAGACACTTTCGCCCTTCTTGTTCGACCTGCTGTTTCGTTTCCTCGGCATCGCTCTCTTCGTCAAGATAGACAATTGCCACATCGCAGCCTTCTTTCGCAAAAGCGATCGCTACCGCTTTTCCAATGCCGCTGTCTCCTCCGGTAATGAGGGCTGTTTTATTTTCCAGTTTACCGCTTCCTTTATAAGACTTGCGTTCGGTTTTCGGCAATGGGTTCATTTCTGATTCGATTCCAGGCTGATGGTCCTGATGCTGAGGGGGAAGGGTTTGTTTTTTATTTTCATGATTTGTCATTACGATCTCCTCCTTACAAGTATGTTTTACCCTTCCCTTGAAACAGCCGTTTAAACATTAAAATGTTGTAGTCTGCAGCACGTTGCTACATAATAAGGCTATAAAGATATTGGACGTGAAAGGTTGGTTCTGCATGAACGGCCATAAAGAACAGGAACAAATTCTTAACTCAGAGAGTATTATTGTATTCTTAAACGAAAACCATGAGCAGGTCGTAAATAAATGGCTCAGCTCTGCCTTACTCTCGCCACATGATCCTTTTTATAAAGAGATTGAGCAAAATGGCAGAAGTACACTGCTTGCATTGCAGCGATATTTGAGAAGCACGGAAATGACCATGATGGATCAGCTCACGAAAAAGATTGCGCAGGAGCGTATTGAAGCTGAAGCGAATATTGGAGACTTTGTCTATAACATCAATACAGGAAGAAAAATTGTGACAGAGCTTGTTTTCTGTTCCTTGCTGACAGAAAACGAAAAAGGGAAAGGCATCATGGCGATCAATGATTTTTTCGATCAGCTGCTCTATCTGGCTGTAAAAGAATTTTCGCGTCTTAAGGATGAAATCATTAAAAGCAAGAACCAGTTCATTCAGGAGATGCATCATGATAGACTGACTATGCTCGGACAGATAGCCGCAAGTTTTGCACATGAGTTTCGCAATCCATTAACCTCGATTAAAGGGTTCATGTATTTACTTCAAAAGGAAACGCCTCATCAGGAAAAAACGAAGCATTACTTTGATATCATTCAAAACGAAATGGAAAGCCTGGAAGATAAAGTTACTCAATTTTTATATTTATCCAAAATGAAAAACTTAGAAGACAGGATAAAACCATTCCACCTATCACAAACGGTCCATGACATGGTTGATTTTATGTATCCACGGTTTACAGAATCAAATATTGTACACAACATTATGATCACGCCGGGTATATGGGTGGAAGGGGAGCCTTCTCAAATTAAGCAGGTCCTTTTGAATATTCTGAATAATGCCGTTGAAGAGCTTTGTCAGATGGAAGGTGAACGGAGAATAGATGTTCATGTTACAAAGGGTAAAGAGCAATGTGAAGTGAGGATATCCAATAACGGAGAACCGATTCCAGCTTATCTGCTTGAAAATATTTTTGAACCATTTGTCACTACGAAATCGCTCGGAACAGGGCTAGGACTGTCCGTTTGCAAGCAAATCGTCGAAAAGCACAGTGGTACAATCACCGTTCAATCACATTCTCAAGAAACAGCGTTTTATATAAAGCTGCCGTTATATGAAAAAAAAGTATAAATGCCTTGAGGTTAGTACTCGATACGGAAGAAAGTTGACGACTATAGGACGAGTGGCTAAGGCTGACGCGAAAGACACCGCGCCAGCCTTTTTTTCTTTGTAGGACATTACGCTTCACCCTCTACCTATGAGGAATAATGAAGCTTAACCACTTCTTGAATTCTAAAAGTAACACTGTTTACGAAATCAGCCTTTTTATTGATGGTCAGCTTTCTTAGAGTAGGAATGTTTGCCAGACGCTTTGTTTTGCTCATATGCTTCGTTCTTAAGCTGGTTTTCTGCCTGGTTATCGAAACGCTTTTTATCATTGTCACTCGTTCTTTTTGCAGTCAAAGAAAAAAACCTCCTTTAAACAGTAGATTCTGCGCAAAAGGAGATTTTATACGTTTAGCTGGTACGGACTGGCTTTTCTAAAAAGAACAGGGCAACGGTCCCTGGGCCGGCATGTGCTCCAATAGCCCCGCCGATCATATTGATGATAATTTCATTTGTATGAAATTCTTTAATGATCATTTCTTTTAGTACGTTCGCGGATTCAATATCATCACCATGACTGATCGCGAGGGTCATGTTTGATGTATCTCCCGTTCTTTCCTTCATCAGTTCAAGCATCCGTGCAAAAGCTTTTTTTCTTCCCCTCACTTTTTCAAGCGGAAATAACTTACCATCTTCCATGTGAAGGACAGGCTTAATTTTCAGCAGTGAACCCATGAATGCGGCTGTTTTACTGACACGGCCGCCGCGGAATAAATATTCCAGGTCATCTACGGTGAAAATATGCTGTAAGTTCTCCCTGAACGTTGAGAGCATAGAAAGAATATTTTCGAAGCATTCTCCTTTTTCAGCAAGCAACGCGGCTTCGTACACCATTAAGCCATACCCTAAGGAAGCCCCAAGGCTGTCAAATACGGCGACAGATGAGTCAGGAAATTCTTCTGAAACTTCATTCTTCATTAAAACGGCTGTCTGGAAGGTGCCGCTTAATCCGGAAGAGAGGGTAATATAAATAACAGGAATGTTTTGTTTCGCGTATGTAGTCAATGTTTCTTTAATGGTCAGAGGTGACACCTGAGCTGTCTTAGTAGCTGAACCATTTCTCATCTTGCTGTAAAGCTGGAGCGGTTCAATTGTCTTCCTGTCTAAATAATCCTCTCCGTCAGCCTGAACAATCAAGGGCATCATCTCAATTTGGAGGTTATCTAGAATTTGTTTCGGGAGATCACATCCGCTGTCTGCAATAATTTTCACTTTCATCGTTTCACCTGCTTATTTAGTAGTTCCTGATTATCAGTTTACCTTTCATTTCCTGTTATTTCAATTCTCATTATTTTATTTCCAGCTGTGCCCATTGACGAAAGAAGATGAAATTTGTTAAAAAAGATTGTTGAAGTAATGAAGGGAGGGCGCTCTGTTTGAATATAAACGCCAGTTATAATGAAATAAAAAAAGTAATCATCATTTTGTTTGGAGCGGTATTGAATGCTTTTTCACTTAACTTTTTTCTCATCCCAGCCAATGTGTATTCTGGCGGTTTCACCGGTATAGCACAGCTTTCTTCCTCTATGCTGCAGTATACGCCATTTCCAGTTTCAACAGGGATCCTTCTTTTCCTGCTGAATATTCCGGTGGCGGTCGTAGGCTGGATGAAAGTGGGGAAATCATTTACCGTTTACAGCTTTTTCAGCGTAGCGATGATGACCGTATTCCTTGAACTGATTCCTATACACCGCATTTCTTCAGATATATTGTTAAACGCAGTATTTGGCGGCGTCATACAAGCCATAGGGGTGGGACTTACGTTAAAATACGGAGCCTCAACAGGAGGGCTTGATATCATCGCATTGGTGCTTTCTAAGCTCCGCAACGGACCGGTCGGCACGTATTTTTTTGTTCTCAATGCCATCATCATCATGACGGCTGGCTTTTTGTTCGGATGGGAAAAAGCGCTCTACACGCTTGTTGCGCTATATGCGTCTTCGCGAGTGATCGATTCCATCCACACTCGCCATGAAAAGCTGACAGCGATGATCGTCACAAAAAAAGGAAGACACTTAAAAGAAGCCATCCATTCAAAAATGCTGAGAGGCATCACCATCCTGCCTGCAAAAGGTGCTTTTTCTAACGAAGAGAAAGAGCTTCTATACATTGTCATCACACGATATGAATTGTACGAGCTTGAAAAAATTATAAAAGAAACAGATCCTGACGCGTTTACGAACATTGTCAGCACCACTAGCATCGTGGGCTTATTCCGTAACGATGATTGAAAAAACAGCCACCCGCATCTAGTTCCATGAGCGGGTGGCTGTTTTTTATTTTACATGCAGATCTAAAGCTTTTTCGATCTCTGGCAGCAAATTATTCCAGTCACTGTCTGCCGTTTTGTTGACCGTAATAAAGTCTTCAAAGCCAAAGATGGATTCTACTCCATCAATGCTAAGCAGGTCCTTGGCTAGCTCAGAATCTGGCTCATCGCCAGCTCGTGCGGATAACCTTCCTTCAAGAAATTTGCTTTCTCCGCCAAATTTAATCGCATTCGGATTAGGGGTTTGCTGAATTGAGAATTCCACTGCGACACCTCCACATTTTTAAAAGTTAAAGTTATAACGCTTTGACACAATATCATGAAATCCAAGTGAGTTGTACAAGTGTTTCGTAACAGAATTGTTGACGCCTGTTTCAAGCTCAATGGATTTAATGCCTTCTTTTTCTGCCCAATAAATCAATTTAAGCAGCAATTTCTTTGCGATTCCTTTATTTCTGGACGATTCTTGTACGTACAGTTCGTTCAGCCATATGTATGTACCGCCGATCTGCAAGCTGACGCCCATATTATAAAAAGCGAAGCCGATGATCTCGTCTCCGTCTTCTGCAGCAATGATGCCAGATTGCGCAGGGTTCTCTAACGATAGCTTAATCGTTTGGATGGTGCGCGTTAAATACTTGTCTACATCATTCAGCGTGCGCTGCTGCAAAAAGAGACGGGCGATCTTTTCAATAAGAATGTCGTCCGCATCAGGACTTACGAAATAAATGTTCATATTTTCCCCCTTTAAGGACACGTTCACTCTACATTCGATTATATCAAAATTTGCTAGGCTTTACGCTATAATGAAAAAAACAAAATAAGAGAGGGAGGGATCGAAGTTGGAAAAAACACTGATATGCTTTGGAGACAGCCTAACAGCGGATGACTACAGTCCCGATGGAAGCTTGCGGCTTACCCCCAGACTGCAGCAAGAATTAAACGGGTGGAATGTCTTAAATGCAGGAGTTCCGGGTGAAACAACAGCTGCAGCGATAAAGAGGCTAGAGGATGAAGTATTGAACAGAAATCCTGACTGTGTAACGATATTGTTCGGTGCCAACGATGCAAGTGATCATCGGTTTGTCTCTTTAGAACAATACGAAATGAATTTATCGGTCATGATCGAAAAAATAGGAGCTGAAAAGGTGATCTTAATCAGCCCTTCTCCTGTTAATGAATCGCTTCAAAAGGCAAGGCGAAACGCCGTATTGCTTCAGTATCGAAACAAAACGATTGATCTTGCACAGAAATTCGATACAGGGCATTTTGATTTATGGAGCGTGATGAATGCAGCCGATTATAAAAATCTTCTGGAAGAGGACGGGCTTCATTTTAACGAACGTGCATATGAATGGTTTGCCCATCAGTTTCTCGTTTATTTTAAGGTTTGGCAGCGGAACATATAAAGGCTTCTGGCTGCTACCTTATAGCGGCCAGAAGCCTGATTACTGCTATTTCAGTTCGCCGTTCTGATCAAGCTCCTGCTGCAGCTCTGCAAGCTGAGCGCGTTCTGCATCGCTTGAATTCGCCATTGCAGAGGAAATAGCGTTCTGTGCAACAGCCTCATCATGTGCACTCAAGTGCTGTGGAGTGCTGTTATCATGCTGCATGCTGTGGCTGTTCATCTTCTCGACCACATTATTTACCGCTTCTCTTGCTTTTTGAAATAAACGGTTGCCCATTTTATATTCCTCCTAAGGAGCGATTTTCTTGCTCTTGCTGTTTTCTTTCCTTGTTCTCTGTGTTCATTGACACATGGTTGTCCGCTGCAGCTTTGTCTGCACCTTGTTGTACAGCGCGCTTCGACCGGCTTTTTTTGCTCATTGCCTTCCCTCCCTTATAGGAGATAACTGTAGTTTCCGTTTCAAAAGGAGACTGTATGCGAAGTAAAAAACTCCAGTTTCACCAAGTGAAACTAGAGCTTCTGCTTAAAGATTGAGTACGTCTTTTAAATATAAGGCAATGCCATCTCTTTCGTTCGTTTCTGTTACTGCGTTAGACAGCTGCTTTAATTCAGGTATAGCGTTGCCCATGGCCACCCCATGTCCGGCATATTCAATCATTTCCAGATCATTGTCTTCGTCCCCAAAAGCGATGACTCGGTCACGGGGCACGTTATAATAATCCGCGACCTTCTTTAAGCCGACAGCTTTATTCATGCCGGTTCTCACAATTTCAATGATGTTCCATGGAGCTGCCCATATGCGGTGGTCAATGACTTCCGCATGCATCTTCTCGAGGTGGTCTCTTAGCTCTCCAATATGATGATCTTCAGGATGAATGAGGAGGGCAGTCGGGTCTTCATTTAAGATATGATGAAGATTTCCTGTCTGAGGCGGATTTTGATCCATGATAAAGGTGCTTACAATGACCTCATCATGATCCTTTAAGTACACGTCATCAATCACTTCAGCCATAATATTTTTTACGTTGAATTCTTCGCACGTTCGAATGATCCTCTTAGCGGTCTCAAGCTCCAATGGAGAATGGTGGATGCCGAAAGAAACATCGTGAGGGTGATGGACGAAAGCGCCGTTAAAATTTACAATCGGAGATCTTAGCCCAAGTTCTTTATAATACATCGAGCTCGACCGGTATGGTCTTCCGGTTGAAATGCACACATGGTGGCCTTGCTGCATGGCAAGGAAAAGCAACTCTTTTGTTTTTCGTGAAATGGTTTTGTTATCTTTTAAAAGCGTACCGTCTAAATCCAGAGCGATCAAATAGGGTTTCTTCACAGAATCAGTCCTTACATAGCAGATAGTTAAAGTGTAATGTTTTGCATAAACCTTGTCTATTGAAAGAGAGAAGCTTCGTAAAAACATGGTATCATAATTGTAAAAAAGGAGTGGGGAAAGTGGTACACATCACTAAGGAAAAGATTGACCATGTGCCGTTTTTAATGGCTGAGCTCTCAGAATTGAGAAATGAACCAGCTCCATTGTTTTTGTTTCTACATGGATACACGAGTGCAAAGGAACATAATCTCCATTTCGCTTATGCACTTGCTGAAAAAGGTTTCCGAGTTCTTCTTCCAGATGCACCGCTGCATGGTGAGAGAGAGCCTGAAGATGTTTCCAAAAGGGATATGAAGTTCTGGGATATCGTCTTGCAGGCAGTTCAAGAAAGCAATGCAATTGTGGATCATTTCAATGAAAAAAAATTAACGATCCCCGGGAAAATTGGATTAGGCGGCACGTCGATGGGTGCCATTACCATGTATGCGGTCCTGTCACAAAATGCTGAAATTTCAGCTGGCATTTCCTTAATGGGGACGCCAGCGCTCGAAACGTTCGCCAAATGGCAAGTCGAACAGCTGAAAAACCGCGGCTGGACGATTCCATTTACAGAACAGCTTCTACAGGATGTGTACCTCACCCTTCGTTCTTTAGATGTGACAGCGGATATCGGTAAACTAAATAACCGACCTCTGTTTATCTGGCACAGTAAATGTGATGCGATCATTCCGTTTGAACAGTCTTATTCCTTCTACAATATGCTCCGTGCAGAAGGGTATGAAGGAAGAACAGAATTTATGGAAGATTCCGCGTCTGGCCATAAAGTATCGAGAGAAGCCTTCCTTCGTTCGGTTGAATGGATTCAGGAAATCATCTCCTAGTGCAGTCAAAAGAAAGGGACATCTTTCACTTTTACTCCTGATGAATAACATATTGGAAAAGGAGGGGTGTCACGTTGGAATACTATGGGTCAGGTCCGCAAGATCAATTTTATGAAGAACAATACAACTACAATTACCATCCTAATCATATTAAACAGCTCGTCAAACTCTGTAAAAAGCACCGCAATCAGCATGTTTCCATTCTTTTGATGAATGGAAAGACATATGATGGATTTCTGGAGTTCTCAGATGAGCAAAATGCTTATGTTGCACTCCCGTTAAGTGCTCCTGAAGAACAGGTGAATTCCCGCAGTCAGGATGGCATGACAGGTTATACCTTAGAAAGGTACAGAGTAGCCCTTGCCTCCATCGCCGTTATCTCACCTTATATGTATTATTAAGCAGCCGAAGAATTGCCGGCTGTTTTTTTTAGTTCGCAAAGAAACTTCAGCAGTTCAATGCTTCTCATAGTCGTTCAGTCATTAGCAACAATCTTTGCAAAAAGAGCCTTTTAGTTTAAGGATATAGTGCAACTAGGGCTGGCCTAAGGGCTTGAGGTCCGCTGAGTTTTCTTTTGCGAAATGGGGAAATCTAATCAAAGAAAGGGGGGCAGCAATAATGGGACAAAGACATCAATTTACTCATGGTCAGAAAGCGCCTAACAACGGGATATATGTGGAAGTTGGAGAAACAGGAAGCAATGTGAATGACCCAAAGCAAATTCATTTACACGCGGGTGACACATTTCCGGAGACAACTAACCATAACCGTGTTTGGACATATAAAAGAAAACCTTAAATGCTGATACAGATTGTTCATGAGGTTTGCAGGCGTGTGCTTTACCAGAGAAGTATCAGGCTGCTGCACGGAACACAATGAGGACGGCAGATTAATGGTTAAACAAAAAAAGCCCTTGATACCAAAAGGTGTCAGGGGCTCTTCCTGTGTCGTTATTCAGCTGCTTCTTCATGAGAAGGGAGCACAGCTCCGATAATGGAAATAATCACTGTAAATACTACGCCAAAAATTGCAGCCTTGACGGCATCATATTCTCCGCCTTGCATGGAGCTTAGCACGTAAAAAATCATGTTGCTCAGTAGTAGAGACCAAAATAGTGTCCAAATATAGCGCATTCCAAATCACCTCTTTATGTAAACGAATTCTTTTCCACTTGTAATCTTATCAAATGTTGAGGCAATAGAAAAGAGTCAGTTCATATAAAAGATAGACCAGGCAAGAAATGTGGCGAAACAGCTCCACAAAAAGTAGGGGATATATAGGTAAGAAGCCCACTTATCCAGCGGCCGCAGCGCATAAATGATCCAAAGGCAGGTGAACGCCACGAGCAGAGTATCAATAAACGCTAAAAACAGCTGCTTTAAATCAAACTGAATGAAACTAAACGCCTGGTTGAACACATAATTGGCGGTCAAGAGTGAGACGACGGTGAAACTGAGCCTGCTTAAGCCAATTTTCACATATAGCCTTGTAATACTGGCAGCAATCAATGCGAATAAGCAAGCCCATATGATTCCTATTGTTTGCCCGGATGGCGTCCAAGACGGTTTGTTTAATGCGTCATACCATTCTCTGTCTACAGGAAATAAGAATCCTGAAATCGAGAACATAGCATACACTGCTAGAAACACGGCTGCAGCTTTTATACCTTTCATTTGAATCCCTCCCTTTCTTTTCATCATTACCCTTCCGACTCTTTCTATATGCACCCTAAAAATAAAAGCCGCAAAATCAACCCGCCACTTTTGTATGCTCTCTTTTCTTCTAGCTGCATACATTACATAAGAACATCTTTTGGCGAGGGGAAACTATTGGGGATCACTAAACGATATTTCCAAATGGATAATCAATGGAATGTCATACATCTTCCTGAACGTCCAAGCGGATTTGCGCTGTTCATTTTAGGAGACACCAATCATTATGTTGAAAAAGGGCAGTGTTTATGGACTCAGAGTGAGGAACGCAAAGCTTTCTTGAACTATTTAATCAATAAAGGGTATACCGTATTCTACTCGAATCATTATGGCAGGCATTGGGGCTCTCCTAAAGCTATTGCATTAGCCAAACGCTTTCATCATTATATGTTAAAGCAGGAGATCGTTAACCCGCGGATTCATCTGTTAGGAGAGGGGATGGGGGGCTTGATCGCGCTTTCTCTCATGGAAGAGATGGAGAAATGGGTCAGAAGCTGTATCCTGTTTAATCCGTGTCTGCAGCTTAAAGCCCATTTCGAGAGAGAAAAGGAGAACAGGCTTTTTTTTAAGAGGATGGTAAAAGAACTATCAGCTTCTTATTCCATCGATCCCCTTCAAGTCGAGCAAATGCTTGGTAAGCTTAAGCCGGCTTGTTCTTTTCATTCACAGGTTCCGGTGAAAATATGGCACGCCGCATCGGGCAGTCCATTTTCATTCCATGATTATAGCAGAGTATTTGAAAGATGCCGACATGAACAAAATGTTCCAATCGAATTAACGTTTCATCTGCCACAGCAAATAAAAGAGGATTTCTCAAGTATCGGCCAGTTTCTAAAGCTGCATGAAGCGATTTTATGAAGAAAGAATGCAAAAAAATAGGCTAAATGTCTGCCTCTGTCAATAAGATAATAAAGGAGATGGAGAACGGAGGCGGGACGTTTGAGAAAAGTGGTAGTGACTGGAGCTGCTGGATTTATTGGATTTCATTTGTGCAGCAGGCTGCTCGATGAGGAAGTAGAAGTAGTCGGTGTTGACCGAAATGACGCCTATGACAGGATCGATAGGATAGGAAGACATGCTAACTTTTCGTTTATTAATGAAAATATTGCAGAATGTGCGTTTGATAAAGCGGTGAAAGGCTGTGACACATTATTTCATCTGGCATGCCAAGTAAAGCCTTCTGATCCTTGGAGAGAAATGGAGAAAACAGCGGAAAGCCATCTCCAAACCTTGAAAAAGGTGCTAGAAGCGATCAAAGGACGAAAAGTAAAGCTGATCTATGCCTCCTCGTATGATGTATATGGCAAGCGCCAAGGAGAAGTGCATGAGAACTCTCCGCGAAATCCGGAGAATCTCTTCGGATTGATCAAGCTGACTGAAGAAAACATGATAATGGAACTTTCCAAGAAATATAAAATACCATACATCATTTTAAGGCTGCCTACCGTTTATGGCCCAGGGCAGCATGAGGAAAGCACGTATCATATGGCGATCGAGGCAAGGCTTAGAGGCAAACCTCCTGTCTTAATAAAAGACAGTGTTACAGAAGATGCCCTTTATATCGATGATGCTGTGGAATCGCTATGGCTCGCGGCTAATTCAAATAAACAGAAAGAAATCTATAATATTTACAGCGGTCAAAGAGACGCATGGAAAAAAGGCTTGCAGTTATTGAAAATAAAATCGACAGCCTTGCCAAAAGAAAAAAGAAACATGATTATTAAAGGCGATAAAGCACAGGAAGAGCTGGGATTTAAGGCATCTGTCCCATTGCGTGAAGGCTTAAAGAAACAGATGAACCACATTCTTTCCAACCTTAAGAAAAAGGACAAAAGGTGAATTTTAGTTTCTCCTTTGTCCTTTTTTCATTATACTGGGTAGTGGTTGAACTTTGCTGAACCACACATGGCCGAGAGGAAATAGATTCACCTCATGAAGCACCTGAAAAGATGATGGCTGTCATTTATCTTTCACTGAAGCCAATGATGGAAAACAGACGAAAATGAAGCAAGGAGTGCGGAAGAAAATGAGAGGATTCATAGCTGTGCTGTGTACGGCGTTATTGCTCCTAACTGGCTGCAGCAGCCACTATACTGATGGAAAACTGAAAAATGCAGGAATCTTAATTGAAGACACGATTGCCGATCAAGGCTGGGGGACGAAGGGCTATAAAGGCTTGCTCGCCATTCAAGAAGAATTTGAGAATGACGTTTATTATGAAGAGAACATTAAAAGCAGGGAACAGGCGATAAAGGCTGTAGAAGAATTTAAAAAAAACGGGGTAAATCTTATATTCGGCCATGGAAAGGTTTTTGCTGAATACTTTCAAGCTCTATCAAAGGACTATCCAGCTATTCATTTTGTCAGTTTCAACGGCAGTGCAGAAGGCAAGAACGAGACCAGTCTTACCTTTTCATCGTATGCCATGGGTTTCTTCGCTGGTATGGTTGCTGCTGAGGTGTCGAAGACTCATCAGGCTGCTGTGATCGGTGCGATGAAATGGCAGCCAGAATTACAGGGATTTAAAGATGGGGCCAACTATGCAAATGATGAGACAATGGTACATACGAACTTTGTGAACAGCTGGAGCGATAAAGAAAAAGCGCTGATAATGTTTGACGAAATGCTCGAGAAAAACGCGGATGTTTTTTATCCAGCAGGTGATGGATTTGCCATTCCGATTATAGAGAAGGCCAAGGAAAAAGAGCGCTTCGCTATAGGGTATGTTTCAGATCATTCTGATATTGGAAAAGCAGCTGTCTTGACAAGCACCGTTCAGCATGTAGACAAGCTATATTTGCTTGCTGCAAAAAGATTTAACGACGGCAAGCTGAAAAGCGGAAATTTATCCTTTGATTTTAAAGATGAAGTTGTCGCACTAGGCAAGTTCAGCCCTGTTGTAAACAAGAAATTTGAAAAGAAGATGAGGTCTCATATTGACAAGTACAAGAAAACAGGTAAACTTCCAAATGGAGAACAGCCAAAATAAGAGGAGGACGAAAAATGGACGCCGATAAAAACATGAAATTTATGCAGATTGCGATGAAGCATCTACCTGAAGGAAAAGCGCTGCTTGAGCAAAAAGGGATAGAACTGGGTCTTGAAGACATTCAGCCTATGCTCAGCCTGCTGATCAGTGTAATGGATGAAGCCTATGAACTAGGAAAAAAGGAAGCACTATGCTCTTAACAATAAAAAGCCAATCCGCTTAGGATGGCTTTTTATTTTTTCTTGAATACGCTGAATAAAGGGGAGATCTGCTGTGCAACTTTCACTGTCTGGTCGATAACCGAAAAAATTTTATTATAATCAAGCGTACCTTCCTTCGTCCGGAAAGAATGCATGAACGGCCTAGGAAATGCTCCAGGCATAGGAGGCTGAAACGGAGCCTGCCTCATATTATGCATGGGTGGCCATTGATGCATTGGCGGCATGCTGCCATTGCGGTGATACATAGCATCTGGCTGCTGCTGAACGCTTTGCTGCGGCAACGGAGGGTACATCGTAGGTCTTTGATGCGGAAAGTGCATGGTATCCACTCCTAACTCGTTTTTTCAATTCAGCAATATGTTTTCCCTGCATCATATGTCCTGTCTTTAAAAATTGTGCATCTTTTGTGCTGTGCTAGTAGACAAAAACAGCGCATTGTCATAAAATTAGTACCAGGTCATAATATTTGATAATAATACGGAGCAATATCTTAACACGTTGGAAATGCCAAACAAAAGACAATCTCTTTATAAAGGGGTAATCACATGAATGTAGGAATTATTGGCATGGGGAGCTGCATTCCTGAAAAAGTGCTGACGAACGAAGATTTAGAAAAAATGGTGGATACGAGTGATGAATGGATCAGGACGCGAACAGGCATTAAAGAGAGGCGCATAGCGGAGGAAAGCATGAACACGTCTCACATGGCCGCAATTGCTGCCAAGCAGGCACTTGAGAATGCCAAAATGACAGGGGAAGAAATTGACTGCATCATCGTGGCCACTGTGACGCCTGATAATCCGTTTCCTTCAGTCGGCTGTCTTATACAAGAGAGGATAGGAGCACACTCCGCTGTAGCGATGGATGTGAGCGCCGCTTGCGCTGGATTTATGTATGCAATGGTTATCGGAAAACAGTTTATTGAAACAGGAACTTATAAAAATGTGCTTGTTGTAGGAGCAGAAAAGCTGTCCCGCATCACAGACTGGGATGACAGGAACACTGCTGTGCTGTTTGGCGACGGAGCAGGTGCTGCCATCCTTTCAGAGGTTTCTGAAGGCAGGGGGATTCTGTCATTTGAACTCGGATCTGACGGAAGAGGAGCGAAGCACTTATATCAAGAAAAGAATATCGTCATGAACGGACGTGAGGTTTTCAAGTTTGCCGTTAGACAAATGGGTGAGTCATGCTTGAATGTAGTGGGAAAAGCAGGGTTGACTAAAGATGATGTAGACTTTCTTGTACCGCACCAAGCGAATATTCGCATCATGGAAGCCGCAAGAGAAAGACTGGGCCTTCCTGTTGAAAAAATGGCGGCGACTATCGAGCGGTTTGGCAACACATCATCGGCATCGATTCCGATGGCCATTCAGGAATCGCTCGAAAATGGTAAAATTAAAGATGATGATCTCATCGTTTTAGTAGGCTTTGGCGGCGGACTCACCTGGGGAGCCGTAGCAATCCGATGGGGAAAATAGCAACCTAACAGAAAAAGGAGTTAATTAGTCATGAAAAGAAGAGTCGTAGTAACTGGAATTGGCGCCGTAACACCTTTAGGAAATTCAGCTGAAGAAACATGGAGAAACATAATAGAAGGCAAAAGCGGTGTCGGAGAACTTACTCGCCGCGATAAAGAAAAATTTCCCGTGAAAGTTGCGGCAGAAGCTACTGATTTTAATCCAGAAGATTTCATGGATAAGCGTGACGCTAGAAGAATGGACCGTTTCACACAGTTTGCGGTTGCTGCTTCTCAGATGGCAGTTAAAGATGCAAACCTTGAAATTACGGACGAGATCGCTCCGCGAGTAGGGGTGTGGATCGGCTCGGGAATCGGCGGTATGGACACACACGAAGAACAGTTTCGTATTTTTGAGCAAAAAGGGTACCGCAGAGTCAGTCCTTTCTTCGTCCCTATGATGATTCCTGATATGGCTGCAGGTCAAGTATCGATTATGCTGGGTGCAAAAGGAATGAACTCTTGCTCTGTTACCGCTTGTGCTTCAGGTGCCAACTCGATTGGAGATGCGTTTAAAGTCATCCAGCGCGGCGATGCCGATGTCATGATCACAGGAGGAACGGAAGCACCGATCACAGATATGTCATTAGCAGGGTTCTGCCAGGCAGGGGCATTGTCTTTAAATCCAGATCCGAAAACGGCAAGCCGTCCGTTCGATGCACAAAGAACAGGCTTCATTATTGGCGAAGGGGCGGGTATTCTCGTATTAGAAGATTATGAATCAGCCAAAAAGCGCGGAGCAAAAATTTATGCAGAAATCGCAGGCTACGGTGCGACAGGAGATGCCTACCACATCACACAGCCGGCTCCTGGGGGTGAAGGCGGAGTGCGCGCGATGAAACAGGCGATAGATGACAGCGGACTGGCACCGGAAGACTTCACGTATGTAAACGCCCACGGAACTAGCACAGAGTACAATGATAAATTTGAGACGATGGCGATAAAGGAAGCCTTTGGGCAGCATGCTTACAAGCTTGCGGTAAGTTCAACTAAATCAATGACAGGCCATCTTCTAGGAGCGGCCGGCGGAATTGAGGCAATTTTTTCTGTGAAAGCCATTCAAGAGAATATCCTTCCTCCGACGATCAATTACGAGAATCCAGATCCTGACTGTGATTTGGACTACGTCCCGAACAAAGCGAGAAAAGCGGAAGTGCGTGCGGTATTGTCTAATTCACTCGGCTTTGGCGGACATAATGCTTCACTCGTTTTCAAGAAAATAGAGTTTTAATTCGAGACCCTTAAAGAAGCGCTGCCTCTTAAAGGGTCTTCTCGTATGCTGAAATCTGGCATCATAATCTGTATAGCTGCTGAATACAGTGAATAAAAAGCGGTGGAGGGATTAGGTTGAATATCGTTTTGATCCCCCTTTTTATAGTATGCTGAGGCTTTATGCACTGTCAGCAGGATTCATCCTCACACTGATCGGTGTGGTTTCCAATGTATTCTTCTTGAATTACATTCCTGCAGGACTTAGTGTAAGGGATTACCTCCATTTTTCAGCAACACGAATGGAAACGCTGTTCCTTATTGTCGGTATCTTTCTTTTTGTTTATGGGGCAATGAAGCCGCGTTCAAAAAAGAAAACACGATACAAGAAATATCAAGAAGAAAAAGAATAAATTGGACAGCCTCTGACTATACTGTTTTTAACAAAACAGTAGAAGTGAGGGGTATTCATGCTGTACTTGCGCGATGTTTGGGTCAACTGGTTTGAAGGGGAAGAGAACGGTTATAACGTGTGTGAATTTCATGAATGGCGAAAAGATGATTATATCGAGCTGCTTGACCAGGTTCCCATTATTAAAATTGATTCCCTGCTGTTTTCATATATCGAGAATGATTTGAACGAGCTGCCAGATTCCTTGTTAGAAGAAGTGCATCAGAAGGCGTATGTAAGAAAGAACAACCAAAGAGTGCAGCTTGAGCATTGCTTCATCATGACTGATGAAAAGAAGTCGATGACGATTGATACGATGGGATACCGCATTCCAATAAGAAAGAGCCGGCTTATTCCACGTCAAGAGCAGCTTGTATTTGAGATGGCAGAACAAGTGAGCGTACAGAGCTACAGCTTCTTCACGGCCGAAAAAGAGAAGGAATATCATATTCTTTCTCCAAATCCTGAAGATATGCGAGGGTTGACTCGGAAAGAAAGACAATTGAAGCAGCTTCTCTTCATGGCGCTCGATCAGCTTCATACAACGAAAAACACAGCAGAGATGAGATATTGGTGCACAGAGTGGACACCAAATGCCTACGGCAAAATTCAGCGTATGGAATTTGACGAAGCATGGGAAGCTCTGTATAACGAACTTCGCTCAGGCTGGTCCAGCCAGCATTATGCGATGTGTGAAAGACTCATAAAAGGACAGCCATATTTCGAAAAAATTTGGGAGCTTGAAAACGGAACACATGTCAATTGAATCCTAACAAAAGCAGCGGCCATCACAAGCCGCTGCTTTTCTTTCGGTTATCCGTCTTAGATGCGGTGCCGTGCCAGCCCCATCGCTCGTTCTGCTTTATTCAGCATCTTATCTGCTTTTCTGGCGGCTTTAGCAGCCCCTTCGTCTAGGATTTTATCGAGTTCTGATGATTGCAAATAGTGTTCATACCTTTCTTGAATCGGCTTCAGTACTGAAATGACGGCATTCGCAACAGCCTCTTTAAAGTCACCGTACCCTTTGCCTTCAAACTTCTGGACAAGTGACTCAACAGGTTCACCTGAGCATAAAGAGTAAATGGTTAATAAGTTAGAAATGCCAGGTTTGTTTTCCTTGTCGTACGCGACCACTCCATCAGAATCGGTCGTCGCTCGCTTTATTTTCTTCATGATCGTCTTTTCATCATCCAGCATGGAGATAAACGCATTGACATTCTCATCGGATTTACTCATTTTCTTCAAAGGGTCGACAAGGCTCATAATACGCGCGCCTTCTTTGGCGATGTGCGGCTGTGGAATGGTAAAGATTTCGCGGTATTTTTTGTTGAAGCGCTCGGCGATATCCCGTGTCAATTCAATATGCTGCTTCTGATCATCCCCGACCGGAACGAAATCTGTTCCATAAAGGAGGATGTCTGCAGCCATTAAAGGCGGATAGGTGAGAAGGCCGGCTGACACAGCTTCTTTACCTTTTGATTTGTCTTTATATTGAGTCATGCGCTCTAGCTCGCCTATATAAGAGACACATTGCAAAATCCATCCTAGCTTTGTATGTGCAGCCACTTCTGATTGAATGAACAGCGTAGAGTCTTCGGGACTGATGCCTGCTGCCAAGTATAGAGCGGCAAGTTTTTTGCTGTTCTTTTTCAGTTCAGCAGGATCTTGCTGAACAGTAATCGCGTGCTGGTTAACAACACAGAAATAACATTCATGCTCTTTCTGATAACCAACGAAATGCCTTAGTGCACCTAAATAATTTCCGATCGTAATCGTCCCGCTTGGCTGTATGCCTGAAAAAATAACTGACATCCTTCTCACTCCTAATGATTAATATACAACACAAAAAGGCCCATCCGTCCCTTGTATAAGGGACGAATGGACCGCGGTGCCACCCTTGTTATTCAGTAAACACTGAATCGCTTGTAAACGCACAGCCATCTATGCGCTGTCCAATTCGTATCGTGCGGACATACACGCTCTGGCCTACTAGGAAACCAACGTTCGGCAGAGATGCTCCAAAGTCCATTCTATGTGATCCGCTGCCTGTTCACACCATCCACAGGCTCTCTGAAAGCTTCAACATCATATACTACTCTTTATCATCGCAATATTTTTTTAGTTTTTTAGATTATATACAGATTAAAGTAAAAACGCAACCATAGTTGTAAGGATAGCTATACCGATCCCAGAATAGAGAAGAGGCTTCATATAGGCCGTGTTAACATTCTCCGAAAGTGAAAAGGCGCTTTCTATCGTCATTTCGTGAAATTTTGGGTTCCTGGTCAGCAGTCTTACCATTTTCTTGAAGCTGTAAACAAAGAGATCAAACAGGCCGCCCTTCAGGATATACAGGACAAGTCCAGCCATTGCGGCGAAAAGGGAAGCCATGAACAGGGTGTTTATATAGTGTAAAAGAGAAATTTCTTGATAAAAGAAAAAAGAGAAAAGGAAACTACCTAAAGCCAGTATACTGGCAATCAAGAGCGAGCGCGATGCAATGTTCGACATAAATGATTAAACCTCCATAGGTAATAGGGATGACTTGGCAGAGACTCGACATCCAAATAAAATTGGATGCCATGTTTATTGTATCAAAATGATGCCAATAAGGAGATACAAATCTGTTGCGGCAGAGTGAGAAGAGAGAGAAAAAAGTGGGATGCAGGAATAAAGGTCTAGAAAAAAATGTAAGAAATAAGGCGTAAATGAGGTGATTTTCTATTGTTACAATATAGTTCTTTGTACCTATTTTTTGTTAAGTAAACGTAAATATCATGCGGTTTTTGTAAAAAGAGCAAAAAAATTAAATGCACAATTGTTAGAAAACTTGTATAATCGAACTTGTAGATGAAAATGTCTGATAATTCACGATACTTTCATCCGATAAAGCAACAACAAATAAAGGGGAGGTCAACGCATGAAAAAGTCAAAATGGTCATTTCTAATGACACTCGTACTTATTCTGAGCGTATTCCTTGCAGCGTGCAGCGGCAAAGAAAGCGGATCAGAAAAGCCAGCGAACAAACCGGGAGAAAAGGACAAAGCTCCTTCAGAACCACAGGTGCTTAACTTGCTTGAAGGAGAAGAGATTCCATCAATGGATTCTTCACAAGCAACTGACTCTGTATCTTTCGAAGTTATGAACAACGTATTTGAAGGTCTTTACCGTCTAGACAAAGACCAAAAGCCAACACCAGGTGTGGCGAAAGACCACAAAGTTTCTGAAGATGGAACAGTTTATACATTCACTCTTAACGAAAACGCAAAATGGAGCAACGGCGAGCCTGTAACGGCCAACGACTTCGTTTACTCTTGGAGAAAAGCACTTCACCCTGATACTCTTTCTGAGTATGCGTACATCATGGGGCCGGTTAAGAACGCTAACGCGATTCAAAACGACAAGGACCCTCTTTACGGAAAAGTTGATCAGCTTGGTGTTAAAGCGATCGATGATAAGACACTAGAAGTAACACTTGAAGCTCCGGCTCCTTACTTCCTAGGTCTTACTGGATTCGCAACATTCTACCCGCAAAACGAAAAGTTTGCAAAATCACAAGGCGACAAGTTCGCTCTTGAAGCTAACACACTTATCTACAACGGACCGTTCGTCCTTTCTGAATGGAAGCACAACGAAGGATGGCAGTTAAAGAAAAACGACCAGTATTGGGATAAAGATGCTGTAAAGCTTGACGAAATTAACTTTAAGATCGTAAAAGACACTGCAACTGGTGTGAACCTATATGAAACTGGACAAGTTGATCGTGCTGGCCTTGATGCTGAGTTCGTTGACCAGTTCAAAGACAACCCTGATTTCACGACTGAATCTGAAGCGACTGTGTTCTTCCTTCGTCTGAACCAGAAGAACGAAGCGCTTAAGAACGTAAACATCCGTAAAGCGATCGACATGGGTTACGACAAGAAGGCAATGACTGATGTTATCCTTAACAATGGATCAAAGCCAGCTTACTACCTTGTACCATCTGACTTCACGTTCTCTAAGGACGGAGAAGACTTCCGCAAGACAAACGGTGACTTTGGCGGATTTGACGCTGCTAAAGCGAAAGAGCATTTTGAAAAAGGTCTAAAAGAGCTTGGCAAGAAAGAAATCACTCTTGAGCTTTTGAACTATGACTCTGATTCTTCTAAGAAGATCGGTGAGTTTATCCAGTCACAGCTTGAAAAGAACCTTCCTGGCCTTAAAGTAAAAATCAAGGCACAGCCGTTCAAGCAAAAGCTTGAAATCGAAAGCAAGGGCGAGTATGACTTCTCATTCGCTGGATGGGGCCCTGACTACCAGGATCCAATGACATTCATCGACATGTTCATCACTGATGGCGCTCATAACCAAATGGGTTACTCTAACAAGAAATACGATGAGCTTGTAACAAATGCGAAGAAAGAAACAGATGAGAAGAAGCGTTGGGAAATGATGCTTGAAGCTGAGAAGATCCTCTTCGAAGATCAAGGTATCTCTCCAATGTACCAGCGTGGTGCTGCAGTACTTCAAAAACCTTACGTGAAGGAACGTGTTAACCACCTATTCGGTGCGGACGTATCTTACAAGTGGGTTTATATCGAAGGCAAGAAGTAAGATTATAGGTTTCTCAGGAGAGTGCATGTGTTCCTGACATGTGCTCTCTTTTTCCATGATTTAGAATAGATTGGCTTTATGCCAGAATTGTCGAAAAACAGAGAAATTTATATTGCTATATAGTAAATTGTCCCTTACTATAGAGATTACAGAAAGTTATCAATTGAAACACTAGTGAAACATTTGGGGGAGGTGTGTGTAATGCTGCGATATGTATTGAAGCGTGTTGGATACATGCTTTTGACGTTGTTCGTCATCGCAACACTTACATTCTTTTTGATGAAATTGCTTCCGGGTTCTCCTTTTAACAACCAGGACCGACTTTCGGAGCAGCAGCGTTATATGCTTAATGAAAAATACGGGTTAAATGACCCGGTGCCTGTTCAATACATGAATTATATAGTGAAATTGGCACAGGGTGATTTAGGAATTACGTTCCAGTATGACGGCCGCACAGTATCAGGGATGATTGTTGACCGAATTAGCCCATCCGCCACTTTAGGGATGGAAGCACTCATTTTTGGCACGATCGTTGGTCTGCTATTAGGAATTGCAGCAGCACTGAGACACAACACGTTTGTTGACTACGGCGCTATGGTTATCGCGGTTTTCGGAATCGCAGTGCCGAGCTTCGTACTCGCAGGTCTGCTGCAGTATTTTGTAGGCGTAAAGGCCCAGTGGCTTCCTGTAGCCTTTTGGGAGGGGCCAGAAACCCATATACTTCCGGCACTGTCACTATCCGTAGGGGTAATCGCGACCATTGCCCGATTTATGAGAACAGAGATGCTTGAGGTGCTTGGACAGGACTATATTACGACTGCACGTTCCAAAGGAATGAGCGAAAATGTCGTCATCCTGCAGCACTGTATCCGCAACTCGATGATTCCAATCATTACGATTCTTGGACCTTTGGCGGTCAACCTTATTACCGGTTCACTCGTTGTAGAGCGAATCTTTGCAATTCCTGGAATCGGCGACCAGTTCGTAAAGTCGATTATGGTAAACGACTATCCGACGATCATGGGCATCACTCTTTTCTATAGTGCTTTGATTGTCGTCATCCTTCTTGTCGTTGACATTCTTTACGGACTAATCGATCCTCGTATCCGTATCGCAGGAGGGAAATAACCATGAGTATGATAGAGAAAAAGCTGACAGATGACCTGTTCCAGCCTGCCAAGCAAGATAAACAAAAAAGTGAAGAAATCAGCAAGCCATCGCTTAGCTTTTGGCAAGATGCATGGCGCCGGCTAAAGAAAAACCGCGGAGCCGTTATCGGCCTTGTCGCGATTGTTGCCATCATGCTTATGGCTTTTATTGCTCCAGTATTCAGCAAATGGGACTTTAATGATCAAGAGCTGATGCGAGCCAATTTGCCGCCAAAAGTTAAAATGCTTGAAAATGTTGAATTCCTCGGCTTAAACGGTGTTGATATCCGCGGAGTGGATCAATATAAGATGAAAAATGTTCCAAAGGATCAATACTTTGTGTTCGGGACAGACGGACTTGGCCGTGACCAATGGGTCCGTGTTTGGAAAGGTACCCAAATCTCTTTATACATTGCATTTTTAGCTGCTGCCATTGAACTGATCATCGGTGTCACCTATGGCGGTATCTCAGGCTTTTATGGCGGGCGCGTCGACAATATCATGATGCGATTTGTCGAAGTCCTTATGGGGATTCCTTACCTCATTCTAGTAATCTTGTTCATTATCGTACTGAAGCCTGGCGTACTATCCATCACCCTTGCTCTCGTAGCAACCGGCTGGATAGGGATGGCTCGTCTTGTCCGCGGCCAGGTCATGAAGCTGAAGCACCAAGAATATGTCTTATCTTCAAAAACACTCGGTTCAACAAACGGAAGACTGATCACGAAGCACTTGCTTCCGAACGTGCTCGGCACCATTATTATCTCGATTACGTTTTCAATTCCGGCTGCCATCTTTGCTGAAGCGTTTCTTAGCTTCATCGGGCTTGGTATTCAGCCGCCGACAGCTTCACTTGGATCATTGATCAGTGATGGATTCCGCTCGATTCGAATTTATCCGCACCTTGCGATTTATCCATCAATTGTCATGTGTATACTGCTAATCAGTTTTAACTTGCTCGGGGACGGTTTGCGTGACGCATTGGATCCGAAGATGCGCAAATAGGGGGTTATGAAATGGAGAAATTATTAGAATTGCAAAATGTGCACGTCTCCTTTCAAACATATGGCGGCGAGGTAAAGGCTGTCCGAGGCGTCAGTCTTCAGCTGGCAAAAGGAGAATCGCTGGCAATTGTGGGTGAATCCGGTTCAGGTAAATCGGTTACATCCAAGGCGGTCATGCGATTGCTGCCGCAAAAAACCAGTAAAATTAAAGAAGGAAAGATCTTGTTTGAAGGCAAAGATCTAGCCAAGGCTTCAGAAAGAGAGATGGAAAAAATCCGTGGTGCGGAAATTTCTATGATCTTTCAGGATCCGATGACGTCACTTAACCCGACCATGACAGTAGGCAAGCAGATCATGGAAGGACTGAGAAAGCATCAAAACATGTCAAAGAGCGAAGCGAAAGAGCGTGCGATCAACCTGCTGAAGCTAGTTGGCATCCCAAATCCTGAAATTCGTGTGGATGAATATCCTCATCAGTTTTCAGGGGGGATGAGACAGCGTGTGGTAATCGCAATCGCACTAGCATGCAACCCGAAAGTTTTGATCGCGGATGAGCCTACAACAGCTCTTGATGTTACCATTCAGGCACAGATTCTTGATCTTATGCGTGACTTGCAGGAAAAGACAGGTACAGCGATTATCCTGATCACTCACGATCTTGGTGTAGTTGCCAACCTGGCACAGCGTGTTGCAGTTATGTATGGCGGTACTATAGTAGAAACTGGAACAGTAGACGAAATTTTCTACAACCCGAAGCATCCTTATACGTGGGGACTATTGGCATCAATGCCTAAGCTGAACGCGGACTCTAAGGACCTTCTGGCCATTCCGGGAACTCCGCCAGATCTGCTGAACCCGCCTAAAGGCTGCCCTTTCGCAGCCCGCTGTCCATATGCGATGGAAGTTTGTGTGGATCATATGCCAAGCTACTTCGATGTATCCTCTACACAGAAATCGGCGTGCTGGCTGCTCGATGAGCGCGCACCGAAAGTAGAGCCGCCTGAAGAAGCATTAGTAGGAGGTGCTCGTTAATGGCTGTACAAGAACGTGAAGTATTGTTAGAAGTTAAAGGCCTGAAAAAATATTTCGAAGTAGGTAAAAAGCAGGTTCTAAAAGCTGTTGATAACGTATCGTTTCAAATCTATAAAGGTGAAACACTAGGCCTTGTAGGAGAATCCGGGTGCGGTAAATCCACAACAGGACGTACGATCATCCGTCTTTACGGTGCGACAGATGGCGAAGTATTGTATGAAGGCGAAGACGTACATGATAAGAAGTCCCGCAAGGACCTGAAGAGGTTTAACCGTAAGATGCAGATGATCTTTCAGGATCCTTATGCGTCCCTTAACCCGCGCATGACCGTCAAAGACATTATTGCCGAGGGAATTGATATCCACGGACTTGCTAAGAATGCTAAAGAGCGTGAAGATCGTGTGCTCGAACTTCTGGAAACCGTTGGTCTGAACAAAGACCATGCCAGCCGCTACCCGCACGAATTTTCTGGCGGACAGCGCCAGCGTATCGGGATTGCCCGTGCACTTGCAGTCGATCCAGACTTTATCATCGCCGATGAGCCGATTTCCGCTCTTGACGTATCCATTCAAGCTCAGGTCGTCAACTTGATGATGAAGCTTCAGAAAGAGCGTGGCTTAACGTACTTGTTTATTGCTCATGACCTTTCCATGGTCAAACACATCTCAGACCGTGTAGGTGTAATGTACCTAGGAAACATGGTTGAATTGACAGGCAGTGATGAGCTGTATGAAGAGCCGCTCCACCCGTATACTCAAGCTTTGCTTTCGGCAATCCCTGTTCCAGATCCGGAAGTAGAACGAAGCCGTGAGCGTATTATCCTTGAAGGCGATGTGCCATCACCAATTAATTCGCCTAGCGGATGCCGTTTCCGCACACGCTGTCCGCATGCTATGGACGTATGTGCCGCTCTTGAGCCTAAATGGCTTGAAGCGCGCGAAGGGCACTGGGTTGCTTGCCACCTTTACGATGAGGAAGCCATGAAACAGAACTAATAGGCTGATAAAAATGATCTCCTGTATATCAGGAGGTCTTTTTATGTTAAAATAGAGGTATAAAAGCGGATTCATAATCGTTTTGTGCAATCAATATGTACAGAGATATATGTCTATGCAGTATGAAATGGAGTTGTCGAATTATGAAATTTTCATTTGTTCTTGATAGTGCCAGTGATTATCGTATCGACCCAATCGAAGGATATCCTCTTGCAATCGTTCCATTAAACGTTCAATTTGGAGATGACCACTATCTTGACGGAGTAAATATATCTGAAAACGAATTTTATAATAGAATGGGTGCGGAGAACGAGCTTCCGAAAACGAGCCAGCCGTCGCCTCAGTCTTTTTTAGATACGTTTCAAAACCAAATTGACCAAGGATACGATGTTTTTTACTTAGGAATCTCCTCGAACTTAAGCGGTACGGTTCAAAGTGCGACACTTGCTAAAAGCATGCTGAAAGAGGAGGACCAAAACAGGGTCCACATTTTTGAAACTGGAACGGCTTCCGGAGGTGTTCATGTCCTGTATGAAAAAGCAGTAGCCCTAGCTAAGGAAGGCAAAAATACGGATGAAATCGCTTCAGTTCTATCAGAAGATAAAAAGAGCCTTACTGCTTATGTTTTGCTTGAGACACTTGAAAACCTTAAAAAAGGCGGAAGAATTTCGGCTGTACAAGGCGCTATCGCTGATTTTCTTAACATTAAACCGCTTATCTCCATTCATGATGGAGTAGTTGAAACCGTTGCAAAGTTTAGAGGCAGGAAAAAAGGAGTTTCTAAGCTTAACGAAATGATTCAGGAATGGCGTTCGCAAAATCCAGACAAAAAGCTGTTTATCATCCATTCCTTGCCTTCTAAGGAAGAGGTTTTGAAGGAGTTCAGTGATACTTTGAACCTGGAATCCTTTAAAGACGTTTCTTTTACGCGTTTTGGAAGCACGATCGGGACGTATTCAGGCGTTAATGCTATCGGATATATCCATTATTAAACCAAACAAAGAAGCACTCTTATTTCCTGCGATTCAGGAAACAGAGTGCTTTATTGTTTGGTCTGACATTTCATTCTCGATCATTCTGTCTAGTTTTTCCAGCATTCTTAACACTTTTTCGTCATTCGTTTTCCGATAATGATGCATTCCGCCGGGTTCTTCGTCCATTTCGTCCGCTTTAGCTACCGCTTCTTGAAGAGGTGTGCGCACAATTGAGTGGTCTGGGAGGTAGGAATCGGTATGCAGCAAAATAGCCAGCGCAATCTCCTTGGCCTTTTTCGGCTCTTCGCCAAGTCGCACTAATAGCTTATGTGCTCGTTCGGCTCCTTTAATGGCATGAATATCATTTTCTTTATACAGGTCATAATCCCACGTTCCGTTATTGTACCATGTGTAATGACCGATATCATGTAGCAGAGCAGCCTTTGCAGCAGAATCGGCGTCGGCGCCGTTCTTTTTTGCAATATGAAATGCATGATAAGCAGTGGATACGGCATGTACAATACCAGCGCGCTTCATATACTTTTGAGCGTAAGGGTGTTCAAATATTTGCGTGAGTGTCACGTTTCTCATTAGCAAGATCTCCTTTCCTGAAAAAATGTATTTCTAAATAATATACCATTTTTGTTACATGTAATCAATATAAAAAGCTGAGAGGCATTCTCTCAGCTTTTAAAGTATTCTGTCCAACGGCTGTCGACAAGGTTTTTAATGTCTTCTCTTGTTTCAACTACAGGAGGATAGAATGGTTTCATTCGGGCATCAATGATGATCGTGCCTTCGTATCTCACACGGTTGCGATCGATCGTTCCTTTAGCATGTACATCATAAGCAGGATCGAAACGTGTGAACACCGTCCATAGGAAGGATGATTGTTCACGTGCTATCGAAGCATCGTCTACTAATATAACAAGCGGCCACTCTTCAAAAGAACTTACGGTCGACTTTAGCAGTTCCTCTGCATAATCTGGCGCTTCTTCGAATGTAGGGCCTGAGACACACAAACATCCGCCGCAAAACACTTCAACGTTGTCTGCCCTTCCAACAGGGCCGCCATGATAAGCTCTTGGGAGCTCTCTAACCGGCTCACCTAAGCCTGTCATGATAGCTTTGGAGCCAGTGTTGAACTTGCGGCCTGTATAGTCCAGGGTATCCATCGATGTATCATGAATGATAAGAAGGTCTCGCTCAGGCAGGAAGCGTTCAAGCACTCCTTCAAGCAATTCGCTGAAATTTTGCAGGTTGACCGGTTTATTTGTGACCATTAGAAACTTTGTCAGCGTAAGCTGCCCTTCGCCCATTATACGGAAGGCATGTGCCAGCCCTTCTTTATAATAAGATTCCCGCACAACTGCTCCAGCTAAAGCGTGAAATCCTGTTTCTGCGTATGTCCATAGATCACGAACGCCATTCATCACGACTGGGAACAGCGGGCTCATAAGACGCTGCAGGTATTCGCCGATAAAATAATCCTCCTGCCGAGGTTTTCCTACAACGGTTGCAGGATAGATCGCATCTTTCCTTCGCCACATTTTTTCTACATTGAAGATAGGGAAATCGTGCGCCCAAGAATAATAGCCATAATGGTCGCCGAAAGGCCCTTCAGGCTCCCTCACATGCGGAGGAACATGGCCGCCGAACGCAAACTCCGCTTCAGCGATTAGCGGATGCGGATGCCCAGCTACGTTTGTCATCTTCAGCTTCTCTCCCATAAGAAGCGACGAGAACATCAGCTCAGGAACGGCTTCAGGAAGTGGTGCGATCGCACTGATCATTAAGGCAGGTGGACCTCCTAAAAAGAGTGTAACAGGCAGA
Source organism: Fictibacillus iocasae (assembly GCF_042665465.1). NCBI lineage: Bacteria > Bacillati > Bacillota > Bacilli > Caryophanales > Fictibacillaceae > Fictibacillus > Fictibacillus iocasae. The sequence continues at coordinate 128,841 of NZ_JBHTCP010000014.1, forward strand.
GCTTCGTTTCTTTGCTCAGCGGCATGATAATGAAAGCCTCCGCCTTTATGGATCTGCCAATGTATGCCCGTCTTTTTAGGCTCTTTTATCTCGATTCTGTACATACCAAGGTTATGCTCATGCTTGTCTGGGTGCTCTGTGTAAACGAGAGGCAACGTGACAAAGGGGTTGGAATCAAGATGCCATCCCGTTAAAGCTGGCAGATCCTGCATGTTAAATGATGTTGTTGATATCTCGTTGATCGGTGCGTTTTTATTTGACACGGTTTTAGTGCCAAGACTGGCAACATCTTTTAATAATCCTTTTCTCTTCCAAAGAGCAGAGAAGGTAGGTGGCATTAGTTCATCAATGGAAGACACGAGGTCTTTTACGATATTTTCTGGTTTTGGTCCGAAAGCCATGTCCACGCGTCGAATCGTACCGAACAAGTTCGTGACAACCGGTGTATTTTTTCCTTTAACGTTCGTGAACAATAGAGCTGGCCCTTGTTCATCAATCACTCTTCTGTGAAGTTCAGGTAATTCCAGGTACGGATCGACTTCTTGACTGATTGTGATGATTTCTTTTTCTTTTTGAAGCATGCTGATGAAACTGCGAAGGTTAGAATGCATAGTTACACCTCTTTATGTAGATTCCCTTGTCTATTATACCGTTTTTTCTTTGCGGCAGTAAAAAAACAGCCAAGAATAGGCTGTTTTTACAAGCTAAATATCACGGCGTTCAACTTTCTTCCAGTTTTGTTGATAACCTTGCGACTTTGTTAGGAAGAAATCTTTTCTCTTGCCGCCAAAAAGCAGCTGAGCAATAAATCGAGATATGGTTCCCATCAATGCTGTTAGACCGATCAAGCATAGTGACAAAAGAGCAAAGTCTGTGAGGTATTCCTTCATTGTTACCTCCTTTATAATAAGAAGAAAATCATGCTAATTCTATTGTAAACAATGATAAAGAAGTTAGAAAGAGGGGAAAGTAAATAAAAAGAGGTGAGTGGATAAATGAACTGGTATGAAAAGCTGAATCAATATTTCCCTATTGAAGAGATGAAATCGAGAGAACACATGGAATTGCTTCTAAAAGAAAAAGGAGAGATATACCATAAAGACGAAGGGAAGTATCATGTTCTAATGTATGTAGAGCTGGAGGACTTTATATTTATTGATTATCTATTTGTTTCTAAGGAAGCGAGAGGTAAAGGAATAGGGCATGAGCTTTTAGAGAAGCTGAAGGAAAGAGGAAAACCGATCCTTTTAGAGGTTGAGCCAGTAGATTACGAAGACAGTGACACAGAAAAGCGGCAGAGGTTCTATAAGCGAGAGGGATTCAAACATGCAGCGGCAATCGGATACCGCAGGCGATCTCTCGCAACAGGAAAAGTGAACGAAATGGAGATTCTTTACTGGACCCCGCGAGAAGATTCTGAGAAAGCTATTTATGAAAACATGAAAAAGACGTATAATGAGATACACACGTATAAAGATGTTGAGCTATACGGAGAAAAATATCAGTCTGCAGCTGAAGTACTAACGATGAAACCTTCCGCAAAGGGGAGCTCACATATTGCAGAATAATTTTCCTTATCACACGAAAAGGAGGATGTATGCAAAATGAAAAATAAAGACCGTAAGAAGAAAAGCAAGCGCGAGCTGTTAAAAGAGATGCTGAAGAAAAATTTAAAAAATTTAACTCCGGGCTTGAACCGGAAAGGACCTGCTTCATCGATAAGGAAGGCAAGTGCCTGACAAATTCACTTGGCTCAAGCATCGTTATGAGATGCTTGAGCTGTTTTTTTATTTCTTTTAAAAGGGATAACTTTTTAAAAGTGAAGGTCTTCTACACAGTCAGTATACGTGCAGCTAAGGCTGACTTATTGGCTTGGCGTCAGCCAAGCTTTCTTACGCATTTTTTCGTCTTTTTAGAGCAATGGATGGAGTCCTGTCTCACTTCATCAAAAAGGTTTTTATTTTTTTAGGTTTAGTGAAACTTTTAATCGGGTAATACGTCTAATATATTGTGGTGATACATAGAAGTATGTTTTGTATAGGTTTTGTTAAATATACAAAGGGTGCTTTCTTTAACAAAAAATATGTAGTATAATATCAAATATGATTAAATAACTTTTTTAAAGTGACGTAATCATAAAGAAGGGGAAGGAGAGATCCATTATGGTCACACTATTTACTTCGCCGAGCTGCACATCATGCAGAAAAGCAAAAGCATGGTTAAAAGAGAATGATATTCCTTATTCAGAACGCAACATTTTTTCAGAGCCTTTATCAATAGAAGAAGTGAAACAAATTCTGCGTATGACTGAAGATGGAACAGATGAAATTATTTCTACTCGTTCCAAAACATTTCAAGAATTGGACATTCAACTCGAGTCCATGCCTTTACAGGATCTTTACAAGCTTATTGCGGATAACCCTGGTCTACTAAGACGTCCGATCATTCTTGACGAAAAGCGTCTGCAGGTGGGTTATAACGAAGATGAAATCAGACGTTTCCTTCCACGCAAAGTAAGAACATTCCATCTGTTGGAAGCTCAGCGACTTGTAAATGAATAAAGAATAAATAAAGACTTTCGCTGTTTTACGCGAAAGTCTTTTATTTATCCTTTTTTTGTTGACGCAAAACGATTGCGAAGCCATCCAGAAAGCATGACTCCCAGAATAATGAAGGCTGTTACGGCGTATGTTACGGTATTGTTATCTTTGAAAATGGACGAAAAGGCTTTCTCAGAGGTAATCATCCCTGCAGCGGTGAAGGCTAGAACGGCGGCCCCCAAATAGACAAGCAGTGGATATCGTTCCAGGAAGTAGAGAATGACTTTGCTCCCCCAAATGATGATAGGAACCGAAATAATTAACCCGGCAATGACGAGTGTAATATTTCCATGAGCGGCACCGGCGATTGCGAGCACATTGTCCAGCCCCATGGCTATGTCAGCAAAAACAATCGTCTTGACCGCATCGGCGAGGTTCTTTCCAGGCTTGATGCTGCTTTCTTCCTCTTTATCAACGAGAAGCTGATAGGATATGTAGACGAGCATGAGGCCGCCGATAAAATAAAGATAAGGAATCTTTAGCAGGTAAACAGCTAATATGGTTAAGATAATGCGCAGAATGATCGCAAGCCCTGTTCCTAAAAAGATGGCTTTGTTCCGTTGATGCTCGGGAAGGTTTCGGCTTGCAAGCGCGATGACGATGGCATTATCGCCGCCAAGCAGTATATCAATGGCAATGATTTGAAGAAGGGCGAGCAGAAAATCTGGATCCATCGTGTTCCTCCTCGTTATAGGTGAAATCAAAGGGTATATATGGTACAATATTTTAACCTTATAGAGTTTTTATGTAAAAGTCAACTCGTCCATCTTTTGATATCTGATGGGCAAAAGATTGAAAAAAGGGCTTAACTACAAGCCTTTTTTATTTCCAACTTTATGGTTCTGTCATAGAATAAAGTACAAGAGTTTCGAATGGATTCATTGTTCGCTCTGTTGGGAATAGAATAAATAACATTACATTTTTGGGGAGTTTGTCCCTTCACAAAATTTAAGAGGAGAAGGGAGAGGGGCATTATGGAAATTGAAAGAGTCAACGAATTTACAATAAAGTTTTTTATTACTTACCGTGATATTGAACATAGAGGATTTGACAGAGAAGAAATCTGGTCCAATCGCGAACGCGGGGAAGAGCTTTTTTGGGAGATGATGGACGAAGCTCACCAAATGGAGCAGTTTCCGCTTGAAGGCCCCTTATGGATACAAGTACAGGCATTGGACAAAGGGCTCGAAATTATTGTGACAAGAGCTCAGATGTCCAAGGATGGCACGAAAATTGAACTTCCTATCGGGGAAGACAAGTTGGATATGCCGGTTGATGAGAACATTGAGAAGCTCATCGATCAACAGTTCCAGCAGGACGATGATGAAGACTTGGAAGATCTTGAAGAATTAGATGAGGATTTTCTTTCGTTCTTGCTGCATTTTAAGGACATTGATGATGTCGTTATGCTAAGCCACTCTATCAAGAGTGACTCCTTTACAAGCTCGTTATATCATTTTGAAAATAAATACTTCTTATATGTATCGTTCTTTCCAGATGTGCCGGATAAAGAGCAAGATGATCTGCTTGCCCAGCTTCTCGAATATGGCCACGATTCCGGACTTTCCATATACCGCATACAAGAATATGGGAAAACGATCATTGAAGAAGAAGCGCTGCAGAGCATTAAGAAAAATTTCCCGCTATAATGAGAAAAGCCGATTTCGCTATACAGAAATCGGCCTTTTTTTACACTATAGAAGAGGATAAATTTTTTGCACGTTGATTATTCGACGCGGCAATAAGTTAACGTACATCGTGTACGTTGCGTCTAAGGCTGACTTAAAAGCGTGGCGACAGTAAAATTTACTTAAAGTCGCTATTTTGCTCTTGCCTTTTCTGTTTGACCTCTATCTTACAAAACCTGTTTTAGGAGAAATTCATGAAAAAGACAGTCAAAATGATCATTGCTGCCATATTGCTGGCTATCATTCTCATCCTATCAGTCTTCTTAAAAAATCACACAATCTTCACTGGCTTTTCTCTTTTATTTTCGATCACTGCGCTTTTTGTAGGAGTCGTCATTTTCTTAGAGAACAGGCATCCATCGAGTACATTGGCGTGGCTGATCGTGCTTGCGCTTTTTCCGCTGCTTGGGTTTATCGTCTATTTATTTGTAGGACAAAGCTACCGTAAGCAAAAAATGTTTTACAGGAAAAGCTTGGAGGACGAAGATTTCTATCTTCAAATCGAAACAAGATTGTCGAAGGAAAGCAGTTTGAATTGGATGGATGCCCATCAAAAACAATTTCTTAAGCTTGCGAGCAAGCTTGGAAAAACGCCTGTATCATTCGCAAGCGAAACGACAGTACTCGCTGATGGGGAAGAAAAGTTTGCGGCGCTGTTTGAAATGATTGATAAAGCGAAAAGACATATTCACTTAGAATATTATATTTTACGATCAGACAAGACAGGGAACAAGCTCAAAGAAAAACTGATAGCAAAGGCAAGGGAGGGCGTTGAGGTCAGACTTTTGTATGATGCTGTCGGCTGCCTGGCATTACAAGAATCCTATATTTATGAGCTTAGAAATGAAGGGATAAAAGCGGAACCCTTTTTTCCAGTTAAGCTTCCTTATTTCAATCAAAAGATTAATTTTCGCAATCACAGAAAGATTGTGGTTGTGGATGGTCAGACAGGGCTTGTCGGCGGCTTGAACATTGGGGATGAGTACATGGGTTTGCATCCTTATTACGGTCATTGGCGTGATACGCACCTTAAAGTGACCGGTGAGGCGGTGAACAGCCTGCAGCTTATTTTTTTGCAGGATTGGCGGCATGCAACAGGAGAAAAGCTGGTTCCTGATTTCTTCATCCATCCGTCACCTAGCGAGGCACAGCGCAATCAAGGCGGAGTGCAGCTTATTGCCGGGGGTCCGGACAATGAATGGGAAGTGATGAAGAACCTTTATTTTTCCATGATCGTATCAGCCAGAAAATCGGTCTGGATTGCTTCTCCTTACTTTGTTCCTGACGAAGAAGTATACATGGCATTGAAAGTGGCGGCATTGAGCGGAATCGATGTGAAGATTCTTGTGCCGAACAAACCGGATAAACGGACTGTCTTTTATGCGTCCCGTTCTTATTTCAGTGAACTCTTGAAAGCAGGAGCGGAAATATATGAATACGAAAATGGGTTCATGCACAGCAAGTTTGTAATCGTAGATGGAGAAATGGCTTCAGTCGGTACATGCAACATGGATATGAGAAGTTTTCATCTGAATTTTGAAGTGAATGCTTTTTTATATAAAACAGAGAGCATCCAATCATTGCAGTATCATTATGAAAATGACTTAACTTTTTCAAAAAAGATGGATTTAGGCGATTTCAGCTCAAGAAAGTTCCGATATCGAGTGTTTGAATCTCTTGCACGCCTCCTTTCACCACTATTATAGCTATGAAAACAGCCATTTTACGGCTGTTTTTTTTCTTTGTCGTCGTGCATGATGGAAAAAATGATAAAGGTGGCGATTGCGTTGCTGACAGCGGATTATAAGGGGAAAAGGATAAGCATGCTGGATGGCTGGAAAAGGGAGCAGATAATGGAGATGAATGAAAAGGAGTCCTTTTCTTGCCCTATATGCAAAGAGGCTGTTGTTCCTAAGTTAGGGACAAAAAAGATGTGGCACTTTGCTCATCGAAGTACATCGCAATGCTTGGACAGCTTCGAAAAAGAATCCTATTACCATTTACTTGGTAAAAAACAGCTCTATCGCTGGCTTTCAAATTTAGGTCATGATGCCATACTCGAGCCATTTCTGCCTCAATCTAAACAGCGTCCTGATGTAATGATCAGAAAAGATCAAGTGGCGATCGAGTTTCAATGTGCAACGATTACTGAAGACCTTTTCTTGCAGCGCACGAACGGCTATAAGAAAGAAGACATTCAGGTATTCTGGATTCTTGGTGATAAACGGGTTAAAAGGATAGGGGTTAATCTTTTCCGTATCTCGTCATATGATTTGGCGATGCTTATGGGTCATGAACGACTTGTCTTCTTTTGTCCTCTTTCTATGGTATTCCGTATCCTTTCCCATATCAGGCCGCTTTCTGCGACTAAGATTTATGCGGATGAATGCCTGGTTCCATTAAAGTCCATGACATTACAATCGTTAACAGAAGACTGTACAGCAGAGGAGCATGATGAAAAGTTCCATCAGCTATGGACAGCAGAAAAGAAAAAATGGCGCCTTCAATCGTTTCAATACCACTCACCGGCTTATCGCTATGTGAAAAAAATTTTCAGCCTTCACGGTCATTCGCTTGCCAGCTTCCCATCTGTCTGCGGTGTTCCATCGTACGGATATTATTACATCCATACTCCGGCCTTCTTGTGGCAATCGTGGATCAGCTTTTATATAACGTCTTGTTCGCCATTTACAGAAGGACAGCTTTCTGATGCCTTTTTGCGGCTTGTCAATAGCAGGATCTTCAGCATAAGAGCTTACCCTTTCTTAGAAGGCAGCTATGAAACGGCGCTTAATCATTACCTCGATTACTTGTTAAGAAAGGGAATTTTACGTGAGGAGGATGGCTTTTATACTGCTGTCCAAGCGTTTCGTTTTCATTTCTCTACGCTAAAAGCGCTTGAAGAAGATGAAAAATTACGTGTTCATGAGGCAAATTTTAGCCAGATACGGTCATTTTCTGGTAAAATGTAGATATGTTTTATATCAAAATATAACTGCTTTATAACTTAACTGGAGGTGCTCCGGATGGCGCAGACAAAGACAAAGGCTTTGCCAAAACGAAACGAAATAGCCGTTGAAGATACTTGGGATCTTGAAGCCATTTATGCTACAGACGATGAATGGGAAAAAGAGTTTACGGCCATAAAAGAACTTCTGCCTTCCATCAGTGATTTCCAAGGCACGTTAGGAAATTCTGCTGAGGTCCTTTACAGCTTTTTTCAACGTCAGGATGAAGTGACAAAAAAGCTTGGGAAGCTATATACATATGCCCATATGCGCTATGACCAGGATACGGCCAATTCTTTTTATCAGAGCTTAAATGACCGTGCCTCTACATTAGCTACTCAGGTCAGCAGCACGATGTCGTTTGCTGTACCAGAGATTCTATCGCTGCCAGAAGAAAAAGTTAATGAATTTGTCGGGAACTATGAGCCTCTTAAATTGTACAAACACGCTCTTGATGAAATTAACAGACAGCGTCCCCATGTCCTCTCTAAGGAGGAAGAAGCGCTGCTTGCCGGAGTGAGAGAGGTTACATCCAGCTCTAGCAGCACGTTCGGCATGCTGAACAACGCTGATTTAAAATTCCCGGTCGTAAAAGATGAAAACGGGGAGGAAGTCGAGCTTACTCACGGTCGATACATCCGCTTCCTTGAAAGCTCGGATCAAAATGTGCGCAGAGAAGCATTCGAAGCGATGTACAGCACTTATGGAAACTTCAAAAATACGTTTTCAAGCACGCTGTACGGCCAAGTGAAAAAAGATAATTTCTTCGCCCGTGTACGAAACTTCGGTTCGGCAAGAGAAGCGGCACTGAACAACAATAACATCCCTGAATCTGTTTACGAAAACCTTGTTCAGACGGTTAACAGCAACCTTCACCTGCTGCACAGATATGTGCGGCTGCGCAAAAAGGCACTCGGTGTAGAGGAACTGCACATGTACGATCTGTACACTCCGCTCGTCAAGGACGTGAAAATGGAAATACCGTTTGCTGAAGCCAAAAAGCTAGTTGTCGACTCTCTGGCACCGATGGGTGAAGAGTATGTGAATATCGTAAAAGAAGGATACGAGAAGCGCTGGATCGATGTGCATGAGAACGCGGGCAAAAGAAGCGGTGCTTATTCCTCAGGTGCGTATGGAACGATGCCATATATTTTGATGAACTGGCAGGACAACGTGAACAACCTGTTTACGTTAACACATGAGATCGGCCATTCGGTTCACAGCTATTATACTCGCGAAACACAGCCTTATCCATATGCGGATTATTCAATCTTTGTTGCTGAAGTCGCGTCAACGTGCAACGAAGCACTTCTAAACCATTACATGCTTGAGAAGACAACGGATAAGAGGGAGAAATTGTATCTGCTCAACCATCATCTTGAAGGTTTCCGCGGTACGGTGTTCCGTCAGACGATGTTTGCCGAGTTTGAACAGGAAATTCATAAGCGTGCAGCTGCAGGTGAGCCATTAACACCTGAGCTCCTTACAAAAATATATTATGAGCTAAACGTGAAATACTTTGGTGATGATCTTGTGATTGATGAACAGATTGGCTTGGAATGGGCGCGTATCCCGCATTTTTATTACAATTTCTATGTGTATCAATATGCGACAGGATTCAGTGCTGCAGCTTCTTTATCACAGCAGATATTGGATGAAGGCCAGCCGGCTGTTGACCGCTATTTAGAATTCTTAAAAGCAGGCAGCTCGGATTACCCGATTGAAGTGCTGAAGAAAGCTGGTGTGGATATGACAACACCTGAACCGATCGAAAATGCACTAAAAGTGTTCGAGTCCATCTTAGAAGAGATGGAACAGCTCTTGTTTGAAGAGAATTAAAGAAAAGCTGAATCCGCTTACTTAGCGGGTTCAGCTTTTTTTCAAGAATAAACGATTCTGCAAGTCTCTGATTTTGGAGCGGTAATTGTAGCAGAGAACACTGAGGAATACCGTACAGAACAGCAGCGGGATGGAGAAAAGAAACGAAGTCAGCTGCAAAAGAGAAAGCAGGAAATAATAAAAGCTTGAAGCGGTTAAAAACAAACACAATACAAATAAAAACAAGTACATGTACATCACCTCAGTATTACTGTATTAGAGATCGTGAGTAAAAATGTAACGCTTTTTCAGAAATAAAGCTGAAGTTTCAAATAAGCTCATTTTAATGTTTAGAAAACAACAAAAGGGACTTGCTCATATTTGGCAAGTCCCTTTTGTCATCCAGTTTTCAATTCATATATCGCCAAAAGGTACCGTGCTTGACAGGTATTCTTTCCACGGTTTGCTGCAGCAATAGTTTCTTCAACTGGCGTTCCGCTTCTTCTAGTGACCAGTTATACACGAGTGAAACTTCTTTGGCTGCGACAAACTGGTGTATTTTCATAAATTCGCTCAATGGAGGCGGAGAAGAAGCATCAGGCTTTTTGCCGAGCATTTCTTTGAGCACTTCAACATACACCTCATAAGAGTAGCAGCCTGACACTTTAATGCCTTCTTCGTCTGCCCGGTCGTTAAAGATTATGAGTGTTGGCATCTGGCTGACTGCCATCTCGTTAGAAAACTTCAGATCGCACTGCAGTGCTTTGACGGCCGCCTCTGAATGCAAATCACGAAGAAATTCCGTTAAATCAAGCCCGACCGATGTGGCGATCTCTTCAAGTACATGATCCTCGCCAATATTTTGCTTGTTCAAAAACAGCATCTCCCGCAACTTTCTCAAAAAACGTGTGCCTGCTGATTTTCCTTGCAGCTCAGCAGCTTTAATGGCGAGTGAGGCCCTGTACGGAGCAGAGATGGGGTTCTCAAACCATAGGTCTCCATCACAGCTCATACCAGAAAGGCTCGCTGCACGCTCCCATCGTTCTGCCATTTTTTCTGCCTGCTTAGCGCCTTTTCGAGACGCTGTTGACAAGCCGTTGTATGAGTTCAGAGTTCCGCTGATAAAATGCCGCAGCGTAAAGTACTGTCCGTATTCGGTTTGCAGCTTTTTTAAGACGGGTTCTAATGACCAGCAGTCGGCACATAAAGGGTCTATGACAGAATAGATTTCCAGCGGCTTATGACATGAACTTGGCTTTTGGTTATCCTGATAGGGAAACGTTGGATCAAACCATGTCATTATCCTGCTCCTTTCTTGTCTGTAAGTCTGCGGTATTGACCATATGATAGGCGGTCATCGTAAGCCGGCTGAGGATAAGCTCCTGCAGCGGCATAGGGACGCTTCTTGTGTTCAATGCTTTTTTCATGCACTCTATCCAGGCGGCAGCATGCTGGTTCGTGATAGGAAAAGGCATGTGCCGTGCACGCAGCATAGGGTGCCCATGTTCCTCTGTATAAAGTGCAGGCCCGCCAAAAAATTGGCTTAGAAACTGTGCCTGCTTCCGCGCTGTCTCGGTTAGATCCTTTGGAAAAAGCGGAGAGAGCAGCGGATCTTCGCTCACATACGAGTAAAATACGGTAACAAGCTTTTCAATACCTTGCAGACCTCCAAGGTGTTCAAATGGTGCAGCTGTATTTTCGTTCATGCTGAAAACTCCTTGGACAATTCATTTTAGTAACCTTATTTTAGCAAGGCACTATTTGAGAACGCAAATAATAAGGCTGTCTTATGTTTTATGCTGATTCTGAAAAGAGGTAAAAGAATGATTCATAAAAAGGCTGTTTTCGTAAACATTGTTGCTTTTAGAATTCGAGGATAGGTTGATCTCCGTTACAGGTGCATGCTTTCCGCGGGGTGATGGGGAAAAGCAGAAAGGACTCGTCCAGCCCCGACAAGCAAATGAGAAAGGGACCGGTAAGTCGGTTTGTGACTTATTGGGCACTGGCTCATTTGACCTCGAGGGGCTAGCCCTTTTTGCTGGACAAGTGAGCTATCCGCTAGCCAAGCGCCATTGGAAGGTCTCACCTTCTCACTCCCACTCGCAGGATAAGGAAAGCTATGTAACAAGACATCAAACGCAAGAAAAAGTGAACTTCTTTTTCGAGGAGTCGGCACCTTTCACTCCGTTCAACTATCAATGAAGTATTCAATGTTGATTAAGATATCGATTTAGAAGAAGTCAGTTTATGATAATATGCAAGCAATCCTCATAGATAGAGTATTGAAGGATGATGTACTACAAAGAGAAACTTCAGCCTTCAATGCTTCTCATAGTCGTTCAGTCATTAGCAACAATTTCTGCGAAAAGAGCCTTAAAAAAACACCTGCACAATTTTAGCAGGTGTTAAAGGGATGAGCGGTATGTGTCCATTACTTTATTGACGTAGGCGATCGTCTCTTTGAACGGAGGTATTCCATTGTATCGATTCACATTTCCAGGTCCGGCATTATAGGCAGCCAGCGCCAGCTTTTCATTGCCGTTGAATTGATCGAGCATCATCCGTAAATATTTAGTGCCGCCTTCAATGTTCTGCCGAGCGTCATAAGGATCTTGAACACCGAGATACCGAGCGGTCCCGGGCATTAATTGCATGAGGCCGGCAGCACCAGCATGACTTCTCGCTCCTGCATTATAATTCGATTCGTGCTTAATGACCGCATGTATAAGAGCAGGATTAACATTATATTTCTCAGATGCTTGCTGAATGGCATCTTCAAGGTCTTGAGTGGGTATTCTCAATGCTGCAGCGGGCTTTTGCAAGGATACTGCTGCAGCATCTGGCACACCTTGAAGCATGAGATGTCTGCTGTATAAATGATTTTCACTAGGTAATGCTGGCTGCAAAGGAAAACCGGAAGAGCCTTCATTCAGCATTGAACGGAGCATTTCGTCAAAAGGCCGCTGTTGTTCTGCAGCTGATGATGGGAAGGGCAGTGTGTTCAATGATTGAAGCTGGATGAATGCTTTTAACATTTGTATGTTCATATAATGTGCTCCTTTATTTAACTTTAAGAAAGGATAATGATTTAACAGAGGTTTACTGCTGCTGTTTGAAATTGAAAAAACGCTGAATTTTGTTCTCCGTCTTCACGATAGGAATAGACAGCTCATCCATCAGTGCTGAAAAAATCGCCGCACCACTTTTATCATCGTCACATTCGTACTCGATTTCATAGTCAATTGTGCCTAAATAATGGCTGCGGTCAAAAAATAACAATCCGCTCTTATAAGCCACTTGCGTACGGTAAGTTGTTAAAGATCCTAAATAGCGAATCTCTTTAGGGGAGATGCCCATCTGTTCAACTAATTCTCGAACCCCGCCTTCAGGAAAAAAAGAGGATGAAATCATTTCTCTGGAAACAGTGTCTGTCAAGATTTCATGGCTTTCAAGCAAGTGTCCTTGAGACGGCTGCTTCAATGTAAGAACATAGCCTTCCTCAATGTGTCTGATCCTAAGGGCTGATCGTTGTGCTTTTAATGAGAAGTCAGGTGTGTCAAAATAATGGTTGGTCTGTTTTTTTAACTGATCTTCCTTTAACTGAAACGTATCCATTATCTTATGAAAGTCTTTTTCACTTACTAGGTTTTTAAATTCAATCTCTAATTCCTGTTTCATTTCTGGTGAGCTCCATTTCTTTTTGTATTCTTTTTATTATGTCATAAGGCATGTATCCCAACAATTTCAATCACACCACTTTGTGATAAACTATAGATAGAGAACGTAGGAGGGTGTTAGAACCATGGCACAACGAATTACAGTCGAAACATCTAAGATTGGCGAGGAATTATCTTTGTTTGTACAAGCCGGGCAGGAAGTAAATGAACAAACTCAGGATGCAATGAGGATGCTTGTGGATTCGGATCATTTGGCTTTTCTTTATGTACTGGACACGGAGGATGACCTTATTTATGTGGACCTGGGAGTCGAGCATTGGGAGAAAATGGACCAGGCCGCTGCTGCTGACCTTAAGGCTGTGCTGCATTTTAGAGATGGAAAGACAATGACTCTTTCCGCGCTTACTTCTGAGATGGAATATTTGGTCAGCAACATTAAAGGAAACGCTAACTATGGAGAAAAGATGGTAAGCGCAGTAGAAAGGAGCTTTCCATCCATCATTTCTAAGACGGAAGAAGGAAACGAAGGGTGAATATGGACTGGGAAACACTTCTCGCACCATATAAACAAGCAGTAGACGAGTTGAAAGTGAAATTTAGGGGCATAAGAGAACAGTCTCAAAAATTTAACCGGCATTCTCCTGTTGAATTTGTGACAGGCAGGGTTAAGCCTGTTAATTCCATCTTGAACAAGGCATGGCAGAAAAACATCCTGCCTGAAAATCTCGAGGCAGAGCTGCAAGATCTAGCAGGACTCCGGATAATGTGCCAGTTTACTGAGGACATTTCAACAATGATTAGTTTGCTTCGCAACAGGACGGACTTTGAGATTGTTGAAGAAAGAGATTATATTACGCATAAGAAGCCGAGCGGGTACCGTTCATACCATGTGGTCATCAAGTATCCTGTGCAAACGTTAGAAGGAGAAAGAAAAATATTAGTCGAAATTCAAATACGCACGCTCGCGATGAATTTTTGGGCGACGATTGAACATTCCATCAATTATAAATACCAAGGCCAGATTCCAGAAGATATCAGGCAGCGGCTTCAACGTGCGGCCGAAGCCGCTTTTAGGCTGGACGAAGAGATGTCTCAGATCAAAGGTGAAATACAAGAAGCGCAGCGGCTGTTCAATGAACGAGCAGATGATGCGGCAGAAAATGATTCTGATAACTAATCAAAGGATGATGTACGGATGAAATTTTCCATCATTTCAAAGGGTGACCAAAAATCGAATACACTCGCTGCCAAAATACGTACATATCTCGAAGAATTCGAACTGGAATATGAAGAGAAAGCACCCGAGATTGTCATAACCGTTGGCGGTGACGGCACGTTGCTTCACGCCTTCCACCAGTACGCACACCGAGTGAATGAGACCGCATTTGTCGGCGTGCATACGGGGCATCTCGGCTTTTTTGCGGACTGGACGCCTGAAGAGGTGGAAAAGCTCGTGATTCATATTGCCAAGACGCCGTTCCAAATCGTTGAGTATCCGCTTCTTGAAGTGACAGTCCGATATTTAGATGATATGGACGAGAAAAGGTATCTGGCAGTAAATGAATGCACGGTTAAAAGCGGAGAAGGTTCTCTTGTTATGGACGTAGACATCAAGGGAGATCGGTTTGAAACATTCCGTGGCGATGGACTTTGCATGTCAACACCTTCTGGAAGCACCGCTTACAACAAAGCGCTTGGAGGTGCCATCATTCATCCATCTCTACCGAGCATTCAAATAGCCGAAATGGCATCCATTAATAATCGGGTTTTCAGGACGATCGGCTCTCCTCTTGTCCTGCCGCAGCACCACACATGCTTGTTAAAACCGATCAATAACGTAGACTTTCATATTACAATTGATCATCTTTTTTTGCTGCAAAAGAAGGTAAAATCCATTCAATGCCGCGTGGCAGAAGAAAAAATCCGTTTTGCGCGTTTTCGGCCATTTCCTTTTTGGAAGCGCGTTAAAGATTCCTTTATAGGTGAGAGAGAATGACAAAGCCCTTTAGCATCACGTGGACCGTCGAATCCTTAGACGGTCCATTGCTGTTGCGAGAATTTTTGAAAAGCAAACAGCTGTCAAAAGCGGCATTGACAGATATAAAATTTCACGGCGGTTCACTTTTTGTGAATGGGCAAGAAGAGAGTGTACGAAAGAAGCTGACAGAAGGGGATATAATTAAGGTTGTCTTTCCGATAGAAGAGAGAAGCAGCCATATGGTACCGGTTGATATGCCGATCGACATTTTATTTGAAGATGACCATTTTCTTGCTGTCAACAAACCTCCTGGCATTCCGACCATTCCGTCCCGTTATCAACAAAACGGGTCACTCGCTCAAGCGGTTCTATATTATTATGAACATGAGGGCATAAGCGGGACTTTTCATGCTGTGAACAGATTGGATCGAGATACTTCAGGAGTGGTGCTGATTGCCAAGCACAGGTTCGCTCATTCCCTCTTGTCGCTGCAGCAGACCGCAGGAGCGTATCACCGGAGTTATACAGCGATTGTAGAAGGGGAAGTGCTTGAAAAAAAAACGATTGTGGCACCGATCGGCCGCAATCCTGAGAGCATTGTAGAGCGGATGGTGAGGGAAGATGGCCAGCATGCCGTCACACATGTTATTCCGTTAATGCCGCTTCCTGAAATGGGTGGAACATTGGTCAATCTTGAACTCGAAACAGGAAGGACACACCAGATAAGAGTGCACCTTTCTTACATGGGGCATCCGCTGGCAGGAGACGATTTATATGGAGGCTCAAAAAAATGGATGAACCGGCAGGCGCTGCATAGCACGAATGCTGTGTTCTTTCATCCGTTTCTCGAGAAGCTCGTGGAAGTGTCAGCTCGTTTGCCAGATGATATGAAATGTTGGATCAAGGAGAAATAATAGCGCTTCTGCCTTATTGAAGGCGGAAGCGCTGTTCTTTTACGAGAACTCATGGAATTTTTCTTCTTGATACGGCATGCTGGAAACCACACTCACCACTTCTTTTTCGGGATAGCGGAAAGCAGACAGCTTTCCGCCGAACACACAGCCTGTGTCGATGTTCCATGTGTTGTTGACGTGCCGGACTTTCTGTACTGGTGTGTGGCCGTAAACGATAATGTGTTCTCCTTCATAGCTCATCGCCCAATCTCGCCTGACAGGCATGCCGTTAGGGTGTTTTTCTCCTGTGATATCTCCATAAAGCACGAACGTTTTTACTTGTTTATCAGATCTTCCGATGAATCCTTGCTTGATGCCTGCATGAGCCACGATTAACCTGTTATCGTCGAGGGAAAGGTATAGCGGTGCGTTTTCATAAAGGGAGATAAACAGCGTTTTTATTTTGTTTCTTGTGGCTGCACGAGTGTTTTCAAGCTCAGCTACTGTTGTTTCTAATCCATGTGTGATCTGTACTTTTCTGCCTAAAAAGTAGCGGTACAGCTTATTGCAATGATTGCCTGGCGTATAAAACCCGAGATTGTTAGAAATGAGCTGGCAGACCGTTTCAATGACCTTCAAGGATTGCGGGCCACGGTCCGTTAAATCTCCGACAAACGCGAGCATTCGTCCTTCAGGATGGACCGGCAGGCCGGTATCCCACGTATAGCCAAGTTTCTTGGTAAGCTGCTCGAATTCTATATAACACCCGTGTATGTCTCCGATTACATCGATCTTCATCTCTTTCATCCTCCTACATCTAGCATACGGTTTATAAACAAAAAAAACACCTGATAAACAGGTGTTCTACTCGAACATGTACTTTCTCGTCCTGGAGCGGACATTTAGGACGAGGCCGAATGCAATCATACAAGCTAGAATGGAGCTTCCTCCGTAGCTGATGAACGGGAGGGGAATTCCGGTGATCGGCATGACTTGAATGTTCATGCCAATATTCTGGAACACCTGAAAGGTCAGCATCCCTATAACGCCTGAGCACAGATAACTTCCGAATGGCTCATTGCTTTCAAGCGCCGTGTTGATCATTCTGTAAATCATTAAGAAGAATAGGGATATAACGATGCTTGTGCCTAAAAAGCCAAACTCTTCCCCGATAACAGAAAAGATAAAATCGGTCTGCGCCTCAGGAAGGTAAATGGCGCCTTCCTTAAATCCTTTTCCGAACAGCATGCCGGATCCGATAGCCAAGAGCGCGTTTCGTGTGTGATACCCTGCATCAGGGTGACCGTATGGATCCAGCCACGCATAGAAACGTTCTAGCTGATACTGATCGAGAATGTAATCCATAAAAAACTGCGGAAACGTAAAGTAAATCCAGACCAATACCGAAACAAAAAGGACAAACATCGTGACCAGTGTCAGGATGATGCGCCAGCGTATTCCTGAAACGAGCAGAAGACTTCCCGTGATAGCGATAAATACGAGACTTGTTCCTAAGTCGGGCTGCAAAAGGACAAGGAACATCGGAAGACCGACAGCGAGGCCTATTTTGCCGAGCAGAAGCATATCCTCACGCATCGTCCGAATGATGTACTTCTCATTATGTCCTGCAATAATGTTGCTGATGGTAATCACAAGGGACACCTTCACAATCTCTGAAGGCTGGAAAGCGATGCCCCCAAACTTATACCAGCTTTTCGCACCGTTTACTTCCGATCCGAAAACCATAATTCCAAGCAATAGAAGGATACCGACACCATAAAGGTACCAAGAAAGCTTACGGAATTGATCATAGTCTAAGATCATGACACCGATGATGGCAATTCCGCCAATGACATACCATACAATTTGTTTGAGGACAAAGTTCTCGCCGTACTGACCGATAAGCTGAGCGCTATAAATGGCCACACAGCTCGTACAAAGCATTAAAAATAAAAGAAAAAGCAAATTATAATCAATTTGCTGCCACGGAGATTTATGGTTATCTTCCAAATCTTACAACTCCTTAAATGGGGTGATGCTGTCATGAATAGGCAGCCTATTAACATCCGGCTGGCTGCCCCATTGGCGCTTCAATTAGTGTAACAAGTTCTATCTTAACCGAAAGCTTAGGACAATGAAAACAAAAATAGTAGTAATAAAAGAAAAATCGTATTAAACATATCGTAAAGGATAAAGGAAAAATGGGGATAATAAGAAAAATTAATCCTTAACATCATGGAGGTATAAATATGGTGCCACTCGTTCTTTGTCCAAAATGTACTCATCAAGAAATACTTGAGGAAGTTCTGACAGCACAGTCTAATCAAAACGTGATCTACCGCTGCACAAAATGCGGTTACACAATCAGAGACATCGAAACATCAAAAGGGTGAAGAATTACTATTATGTAAGGCCAGGCTGCAGCTTAGAAATGAGCAGCCTGGCTGGCTTTAGATCAAGATTCGCACATTATGGGAATCAAAGACCGTTTAGGCAAACAATACCACAAATGCAGCGGCAGTCTGTTACATACGTGCGAGTTACTGTATTACCTTGACCATCAACGTCCTGGTAAGTGAAGACTGCGCAAGATGTAGCAGCGTCAAAACGTGCCACCGTAAATTCTGTCGGTGTCGTAAGACCAAGCAGATCCAGTGGACCGCTAGTGCCTTTGTTAACGATTAACACACGAGTGTTAGCGCCAACTGCACATAGATTTGTTGTTGTATTTGCTAACTGATTCAAAAGCTCGCAAACACAACCTTTGCTCTTTGTGTGACCTGCGTCTGCTGCATTAGCGTTACATCCGCAGGAATTATTGAATAGGCTGCCCATTCAAATTGCCTCCTTAATAAGATACATGTACCTGATTCTCGTTTCAGGGTTAATACACTATATTAAAAAAGAAGGTGTTTGGCATAAGCCAAACACCTATTTTATATGAAAACAAGCATATGCCTATTAAAGGCCGTTCAAGCACACGATGCCGCAGATGCAGCGGCAGTCTGTTACGTACGTGCGAGTGATTGTATCTCCTGCACCGTTTACATCTTGATAAGTGAAGACTGCGCAAGAGGTTTCTGCATCAAATCGAGCGACCGTAAATTCTGTTGGTGTTGTAAGGCCAAGAAGATCAAGTGGAGTAGAAGTTCCTTTGTTCACGATCAAGACACGTGTATTCGCTCCGCTCGAGCAAAGATTGGTTGTTGTGTTGGCTAGCTGGTTCAGTACTTCGCAAACACATCCCTCACTTTTTTTGTGTTCTGCAGCACCGGCATTGCTGGACCCACAGCCGCATGATGAATGATTAAATAAGCTTCCCATTATAATTCCTCCTTATATTACCTTCGTTTTCTGACCCGCTTCCCATACAGGGATACTACACTATATTACGCGGCCAAGTTATTGGTTTCTTTTGTTTGAAAATTAACCATATGCCCAATGTGAAATCTTACATAGTAGAAAAGAAAAATCACATGAGAAAACAGACTCTAAATTTGCAAAAATATGATAAAAGTCCAATCACACCAACAAGAAAAGACATATAAAGTAAAAGAACTAGTATTCACCATGTACTAGGAACTAAATGAAAGGGGAGTTTTCATAAATGGCACTTGTAGACCGCATTGCTCTGCGTGCGCAATTAGCGCTTTTGGCAGCATCCGGCCAGCTTATTTCTGAAGTATACGTTCTAGCAACTCAAATTCCTGGAGAGCCTGATTTAACAGGTGTAACAGTAAAGCGCGTTAGCGGAAATTTTGTAACATTCAACCAGGCTGGTTCTGGCGCTATCGGCGATATCATTATTGCAATCGATAAAATTGTTGCAATCGACCTTGCGCTTTAAAACTTGGAAGCCCGTGTGCATCATGCACCGGGCTTTTTTCATGATGGAAATGGAAGAGCTCTTTTCAACAGCAAACTAGGTATTTTCAATAAGCAATCGTTGTCTCGCTACATATGATAAGGAGAAGAGAAGGTGATGTTACTTGAGGAAATTGAATTTGCTGTTTATTACGAAGGATCGTTCACAGCAGGTGGAAAGAAGCAGCTTTTATTTAGCTGATGAATTAAGCGGAAGAACAAATCTAGTGATGTGGGGAGCGGACGGCCACATTCAAAACATATTAGCTTCTTTGCCGTTCACGCCAGACTTTATATTGATAAATGATTACCGCTCTGAATATATGCCAAAGGTTAGGGGACTTCACGCCGTTTCCATTCCTAAAGGCATGATCATGCATGACCTGCATTATAAAAAGTACCAGCGCAAACGATTCATAGAAAAGGAAAACATCCAGCTCGTATTTACACATTACAGGGACGCATTTTTGCAATATTTTCCAGAACTATCACCAAGGATGGTCTGGTTTCCGCATTTCATCCATCCGGGAGTGTTCAAGGACTATCATCAGCCAAAAGCCATCAATTATCTAATGATGGGTGCGAGCTTTCCACATTTGTATCCTGTAAGAAATAGCTTTATGCATCAATTAAAAAAAGAGCCTGGGTTTGTCTGTCATGCTCACCCCGGATACAGGGCGATTGGAAGAAGCGAGAAAGGCGCGGTTGCAGGCACTGCGTATGCAATGGAACTGAATAGATCGAAAATTTTTTTAACGTGTGACAGCATATATCACTACCCTGTCATGAAATATTTTGAAGCGCTCGCTGCGAATGCACTCCTAATTGCACCTGCATCAAAAGAGCTTGCTGATCTTGGGTTTATTGATGGTCACACGTTTGTAGCGGCTGATTCATCCAATGTCCTTCATAAAGCGAGAACGTACCTTGCTAACGAGCAGCAGCGTTTGCAGATCGCGCACCGAGGCATGAATATGGTGAGAAGCAGGCATACAACCACGCAGAGAGTGACAGAGCTGCTGCAGAAAATAAAAGAAGTGACTGGAAAGTGAGGAGAAGGCACTCATGGCAAAAGTAAGCATCATTATCCCTTTCTACAACTGCCCGTATATAGGGCAAGCGATATCGAGCGCTTTAAATCAAACGTATAAAGACATTGAGGTTATTGTAGTGAATGACGGATCGACGATGCATGTTGATAAGGTCATGCCGTATATTAGCCGCATTAAATATATCGCCAAAGGAAACGGCGGAACGGCTAGTGCACTGAATACAGGAATCCGCAACGCGGCAGGACAGTATTTTGCCTGGTTAAGCTCGGATGACGTCTATCATCCCCGGAAGATTGAAAAACAGGTGCAGCAGATGATATCAAGCGGAGCGATGGTTAGCTATACAAACTATTATTTGATCAACGAGCGCGGGCAGGTTATTTCCCAGCCGGCAGGAGTATATTATTCTTCTTTCGTTCAATTTGCAAAACGAATGCGGCGCGGCTGCATCATAAATGGCTGTACGGTCATGCTCAATATGAACGTTTTTAAAGAATTTGGCCTTTTTGATGAAAGCCTCCCCTATACGCATGATTACGATTATTGGCTGCGCATCATGAAAAAGCATCAGTTTCATTATTTAGTAGAACCTCTATTAAATTACCGCGTGCACAGCGAGATGGGCACAAAAAAGCATGGCGATAAGATCAAACAGGAAATAAGGACTACAATCCGAAGGCATAGAGGGGAACTGAACAACTTAATCAATCTAGAGCTTAGAAGAAGAAATGCATAATAACACCCGGTTCACTTTGAACCGGGTGTTATTTCGTGCCGACTGGTTAGCCAGCGATTTTAGATTGAATACCCAAGGGTACGCAGCATCTGTTTAAAATTAGCAACATATTGAGCAGCCGAGCAGTTGGCATTCATATGATTAAAAGCGTTCGTTTTCATGGCGTTGCGCAGAGGAATATTTCGCATTAAGTCCATTCCCTCTGCAACAGCTGCTTCCGTATTATTCAAAGGAAAAAATTTACCTGTTACATTATGGATGATAAACGTTCGAACGCCATCAGAATCTGTAGTGAGCACCGGACATCGGCAGCTGATGGCTTCCGCTATCGCGTAACCGAAGCCTTCAACCTTTGAGGTAGACAGAAGAAAACCGCCAGAGTCACCAATCATGGAATAATAGTCGGGCATTTCATTGTGAAGGACGTTGGACCGGATGACTAAGTGAGGAGACAACCGAAGATCCTGTACCATCTTGTCAAACTTCAGCCGTTCTGCAGGTTTTGCAAGTGTGGCATCCTCGAACATCCAAAGCTTGATAGCAGGGTTATGGTCAATGAGCCTTCTTCCGATTTGCAGAAAGCTTGCCCAATTTTTATTGTCTTCAATTCTCCCCACCCAGCCGATGACAGGTGAAGGAGGCTTAGGATTCTTCCGATAGCAGAACGTTCTCGTGTCCATGATGTCATGAAAGCAGAATTTAGGGAAACCGCTGTACAGTTCATCGATAATATTCATGAGATGCGGTGTTTTGGGATACAATATGCCGTTGCAGCATGACAGCACATTCTGTTTAGCGTCAATTAATATATTTCTAGCATCGTATACACTTCCTAAACCTTGCACTTCAAATATTATATGCCCTTTGTAACGAGTCCTTCTCAACCTTGGAAGAATCATATAATTGGAACAGACAACAATGCAATTGTATTGATGTGCAAGCAGATGCCTGCGTATGTCGCGGTCTCTGCTCATGACGAACGTTGGAATGCCCTCGATGTTCTGCATCCCAGATCCTTGTTCCAAATACATCAGATGGCACTCGATGCCTTGAGCTTGAAGTGCTTTGCATCTTTGTCTATTAAGGGTTTCTACGCCTCCGCTGGGAATATAGAAGACGAATAGAATCTTCATAAGCTCTCTCCTTTAAAAAAACACAACAGTTAATGCATTCTATGCCTGATGCAATAAGACGTTCTAAACAATTCTGGAAATGTGCAAATGATCGCAAATAGACAGGTGGCTGAAGCCTCTTTTTTACAAGGGCTAGGTCATCTGTCTATTGCATTCAGCGTGCAAATTCATAGTTTAATACAGAAGGCCATTATTACGCATTAGAAAGGAGAGTTATATGAAGATATTAACTGTTCTCGGAACACGGCCTGAAATCATCCGTTTAAGCCTTGTGATCGGCAAGCTGGATAGGCTGGCAGACAGCCATGTGCTTGTTCATACCGGGCAGAACTTTACGTATTCTTTGAGCGACGTTTTTTTTCAAGAGTTAAATGTCCGGCTCCCGGATTACTCTATTAATTTGCCTTCTCCATCATTAGGAAGCCAGTTATCCAATATGTTCTTAGAACTTGAAAAGATATTTATAGCAGAAAAGCCTGACAAAGTCCTTGTTTTAGGAGATACGAACAGTGCACTTGCAGCCATATTAGCAGAAAGAATGAACATTCCTGTCATTCATATGGAAGCGGGAAACCGCTGCTTCGATCTTAAAGTGCCTGAAGAGAAAAACCGTAAGCTCATTGACACGATTTCCTCATTTAATCTGCCTTATACCCCGCAGAGCAGGGAAAATCTCCTGCGTGAAGGATTCCCAGTGCAGCGGATTATGGTTTCAGGCAATCCGATATACGAAGTTCTGACAGCTTATGAAGAACAAATAGAAAGAAGCGAAATCTTAAACGACCTATCGCTTGAAGAGAAAGACTACTTTCTCGTCACAGCTCACCGGGCTGAAAATGTAGATGATCATCATAATCTTATTGAAATTTTAGAAGGCTTGAACGGAACAGCCAAGCTTTATGGAAAAAGAATCATCTGCTCCGTCCATCCTCGCACAAAATCAAAGATTTCAGGTTTAACCGATCTTCATATGGACCCGCTCGTTGAGTTTCATGAGCCGTTTGGTTTTTTTGATTTTATCAAGCTTGAAAAAAATGCCCTCTGTGTTTTGACAGACAGTGGAACAGTTCAGGAAGAATGCTGTTTGTTTCATGTCCCGGCGGTGACGATGCGCAACAGTACAGAAAGGCCAGAAACCGTTGAATGCGGAAGCAACTGTGTTTCAGGCGTTATGTCTGATCAAATCGTCAAAGCGGTACAAGTGATGCTTAACCAAAAGGAAGAATGGGAGTTCCCTGCGGGCTATAAAGATCCGCATGTATCGGAAAAAGTAGTGAAATTTATTTTAGGAGGAAAACGAGTTGTATAACAGTACCATATTGATCACAGGCGGAACAGGCTCTTGGGGGCATGAGCTTGTCAAGCAGCTGCTTCAGAAAAGACCGAAAGAGATCAGGATCTTTTCTCGTAACGAAGCAAGCCAGGTGGCCATGCAGCGGATGTTTGACAAGGACAACATCTTAAAGTTCGTCATCGGCGACATCCGTGATAAAGAAGCAGTCACAAAGGCTAGCGCCAATGTGGACTACGTCTATCACTTGGCTGCACTCAAGCATGTTCCGATCTGTGAGCATCAGCCGTATGAAGCGTTAAAGACGAACATTGTCGGCACTCAGAATGTTATCGAAGCGGCAATCGAGAACAAAGTAAATAAAGTGATCTATATTTCTACAGATAAGTCGGCCAATCCTTCTAACTTTTACGGGATGACAAAAGCAATAGGTGAAAAGCTGATTATTCATGCAAACCTCCTCAGCGACCATACAAAATTTGTCTGTGTGCGCGGCGGAAATGTCTTAGGCACAAACGGAAGTGTCATCCATCTATTCAAGGATCATATCAAAACAAGAGGACAGGTCGGCATCACGGATCTGCGCATGACGCGATTTTTCCTTACACTGCAGGATGCGATCAAGCTTTTGTTCAAAGCGACCTATGAAAGCTTAGGCGGTGAAATTTTTGTTATGAAAATGCCTACGTGCAAGATTACCGATCTAGCAGAAATATTGATTGAAGAGTCTGGCAGAGAAGATGTTGATATGGTCGAAATTGGGACGCGTCCCGGTGAAAAACTGCACGAGCTTCTGCTATCTGAATATGAGAGTGTGACATCTGTTCTATACGATAATGAATATTTCGTCATCCTGCCTACGATTCATATTGAAGGGCTTAATGAGTTCTATTCGGTGTTTGATAAAGCCGATCTGAAAAGCTACAGCTCAGAGGATGACCTCATGTCCAAGGAAGAAATAAGGGAAATGCTAAAAAAAGGCGGGTTTCTGTCATGAAACTCCTAGTCTTAGGGGGAAGAGGCATGGCCGGTCACGTGGTCACCTCTTTTCTAAAAAAAAACAGCCCTCATGATGTGCTTTATACATCAAGAGACATCGACGACACAGATGGCTATTATTTAGATGCGGCAGACCTAGAGCGGGTAAAAGAAATGATATTCAGCATAAAGCCGGACGCGGTCATCAACTGTATCGGTATCTTAAACCATTTTGCCGATCAAGACCCAGGCAGAGCAATCCTCATTAACAGTTACCTCCCTCACTATGTTGCCAGTCTGCTGGACACTTATGGAGGAAAGTTCATTCATATTAGTACGGACTGTGTCTTTTCAGGCAAAAAAGGCGATTACAGTTTGTCAGATGAACCGGATGGAACCTCGCTTTATGCTCGTACGAAAATATTAGGTGAAGTGAAAACAGCCCCTCACCTGACGATCCGAACGTCCATTATTGGTCCAGAGCTTAAAAATGGCATCGGCTTGCTGCACTGGTTCTTAAAGCAAACCGGCACAATAAAAGGATTTACAAACGTGTACTGGAACGGAGTGACAACACTTCAATTAGCTAAAACGATCCTTGAAGCGGCAGAGCGCGACTTATCAGGAATCATTCAGCTTTCAGCATCTGGAAAGCTATCGAAATATGAGCTGTTAGCATTGTTTCAAAAGACGTTCAACAAACAAGATGTCATGATCGAAAAGTACAGCGATGAGAGGCATGATAAATCACTGATTAACGGGGGGGCTCAAGCGGCGTTTCTTGTTCCGTCATATGAGGTCATGCTGCAAGAATTAAAGGAATGGATGGATTCTCAATGAACGTCAGGCAGGCAATCCTCATAACAGGTGCTAAAGGGTTTACCGGTATGCATGCTTGCCGCCATTTTCACGAGAAAGGCTTGCACGTTTGCGGATTGTATCGCAGCTTGCCTGCCGTACAAGTTCCATGGCAGACCGAAATAGCCGATTTAAGCGATCCTATCGCCATAGTGCAGGTCATAAAAAAAGTAAAACCATCTTACGTGCTGCACTTGGCTGGCGTTAATTCTGTCCGTGCTTCATGGAGTGATCCGTTAAGCTGCATGAACATTAACGTCATGGGAACGCTGAACCTTCTTCATGCTATAAAGGAAGAATCGAGAGTATCTAAAATTATTGTCACCGGCTCTATGCTTGAATACAATCTTGCAAAAGGTTCTGCTCCTCATCCATACAGTCTGTCAAAAACAATGCAAACCATCGCAGCAGAAAGCTGGTTTCATTTTTATCACCTTCATCTTATGGTCGTCAAGCCTAGCAATTTAATCGGTCCAGGGCCAAGTGAGGGTGTATGCACAGCTCTTGCAAGAAAAGTTGCTATGATGGAAAAAGGCCTTTCTGATAACGTGCTTGAAGTTGGCAGCCTTAACAGTGCAAGAGACTTTCTGGATGTGCGGGATGCGGTTCGTGCGTATGATGTCATCTTTGAACAAGGAACACCAGGAACGTCATATGAACTTGGATCGGGCCATTTACGGAGCATCGAGGATGTGGTGAAGCAATTGAAAAAGCTATCTGCCGTATCGTTCAGTGTCATGGAACGAACGCCATTGTCAGCAGATGCCGCTTCATGCCATGATCTATCAAAAATAGAGAAACTTGGCTGGCACTCTGCATTCCCATTTGAGCGTTCGATAACAGATGTGCTGCAAGCGATGCGTAAGGAAGTCGCTGACTGAAAACACAAGGAGAATCAAAAATGAGAATCACATTTCCAATCATAACGCTTTGCAAGGGTGGAGCACAGCGGATGCTGGCTGAACTGGTAAACAGGCTTGCCGCAAAAGGACATGATGTTAAGATTCTAATGCCGTCATATGGGATCGTAGAGTACTCTATTTCGGTACCGGTTATTCGTGTAAGCGGAACGCTGCCTCTCGCTGCTGAATACCCCTTATCCGATGTTATCGTTTCTAACTTTTACACAACCGTAGATTCGGCAGCCCAGGCAAGCAAGATTGGCAGAGGAAAACATGCTCGTCTGAGCTTATGCTATGAGCCGCCTTTTTTAAAGGACAATTTTATCTCTTTTAAAACGTATCATGTGACTAAGAATTTGTTCGTTCTTTCCAAATGGCAGCAAGATATCATTTTTTTAAATCACGGCATTAGAGGCCATATTGTGCCAGTCGGCATTTCTCCTGAATTCAAAAATCTCGGCAACCGCGTTCCGCACGATGCCATTCAAGTAAGTGCCATCTTAAGAAAGCCTGAAGGGGGATACTCCTGGCATCGTGATCAGAACTATTTAATCGAACAGCTGCACAAAGTAATGATGGCTGTACCGTCTATTAAAGTAAACCTCATTATTCCGCCGACAGAATTTGCGGAATCTCCCTCTTTACAACAGCTGAAGAACGCTCCATGGCTTAATGTCTATACTCCTGCCAATGACTTTGAACTCAATTACCACCTTAACCATACCGATATTTTCGTCAGTTCATCTCTATATGATAGTGCATCCATGCCTGGACTTGAAGCGATGAAAACAGGTGCCGCTCTTGTCACGACCTATTCAGGCGGCAACATGGATTATTGCCGCAACGGACAGAACTGTCTTATCTCACACCGCTACGAAGATAAGCTGCATGCCAACGTTATCCAGCTTGTGAACAATACACCACTTCGCAACCGTTTGGCACAAGAAGGCATGAAGGAAGCTCAGAAATGGACATGGGACAGAAGTGCAGCCTTGTTTGAAGCCGGATTACAAAGAATGTAACGATTTTGATTGAAAGCGAATTATAAAGCTAGACAGCGTTAGAAAAGAAAGGAGGCTCGTTTTGAGCGGGAATTTTGTACCTGAAAGATTTGCGATCGGACATAGTCCGTCAACCTCTTTTGTTATTGAATTGGATGATACGGCATTAGCCGATCTGTATTTAATCAGCTGTGGAGCCTATTTTCCGTTAGTCGGATTCATGAACCAAAGTGATTATGATGCCGTACTAAAATCGATGCATCTTAAGGATGGCAGTGTGTGGAGTATTCCTGTTGTGCTCCCTGTATTATCCGAAGAAGCAAATAGTATTCCGATAGGATCTTACGTCAAGCTCATGCAAGGCGATGTAGAGTATGGGTATATGATTTTACAAGAATTCTTTGTGCCGGATAAAGCGTTTGAAGCGTCTTCCGTCTATTTGACTGAAGATCGAGCTCATCCAGGTGTGAAGAAACTGTTTGATCGAAAAGAGGTGTATGCGGCGGGACCGGTATGGATGTCGACAAGGCCAGCTTCTCCATTTCCTTATGCTTCATTTACACCTAATGAAGCAAGAGAACAATTCAAACAGAACGGTTGGAAGACGATCGTCGGATTTCAAACGAGAAACCCGATCCATCGAGCTCATGAGTATATTCAAAAATGTGCTATGGAAACAGTGGATGGCCTTTTTCTCCATCCATTAGTTGGAGAAACGAAAAGTGATGATGTGCCGGCTGCTATTCGAATGGAAAGCTATGATGCACTATTAAGCCGATATTATCCTCCAACCCGTGTTTTGCTAGGTACCTTTCCTGCAAGCATGAGATACGCTGGGCCAAAAGAGGCGGTTCATCATGCACTCGTAAGGAGAAATTATGGGTGCACCCATTTTATCGTAGGACGCGATCATGCCGGTGTTGGCGATTTTTATGGAACGTATGATGCTCAGAAAATCTTTGCCTCCTTTACAGACAATGAGCTTGGCATTACACCCATGTTTTTTGACCATAGCTTTTATTGCAAAGCGTGCGGACAGATGGCTTCTATTAAAACGTGTCCGCATGAAGAAAACGACAGAATGACACTTTCAGGCACTAAAGTAAGAGAGATGCTGCGGCAAGGCATAAGGCCGCCGGGTGAGTTTACACGGCCAGAGGTAGCAGATGTTCTCATTCAAGGCATGAGAGAGAATGAAGGAAAGTGAAACGGAAAATGGATAAAAACATCTTTTGGCAAAACATGTCTGTTAGCAAACAGGACCGCGAGAAGCTGCACGGCCATAAGAGTACCGTGCTATGGTTCACAGGTCTTTCTGGTTCAGGGAAGTCAACGATCGCGGCACACGTAGAAAAGGCTCTCCATGAACGTGGCATCTCCACATATTTGCTGGATGGTGACAATATCAGGCATGGCTTAAATAATGACCTTGGCTTTTCAGCAAATGACCGTACCGAGAATATAAGGCGAATTGGAGAAGTGTCGAAACTCTTTACAGAGGCAGGAGTGATTGTGCTGTCTGCTTTTGTTTCGCCTTATCATTCAGACAGGCAGAAAGTAAGAAGCTTGTTTGAGAGCGGAGGCTTTATCGAAGTATATGTGAAGTGCAGTCTAGAGGAGTGTGAGAGACGCGATCCTAAAGGGCTATATAAGAAGGCGAGAAGCGGCTTGATCGGTGATTTCACTGGAATCAGTGCTCCGTACGAGGAACCCTTGAATCCAGAGATTACGTTAGATACACTTCATCTGAGCCTTGAACAATGCGTGGAGAAAATCGTGTCTTATGTAACGGAAACATATATATAAAAGAAATGAGCGGCCGGAGATCCGGCCGCTTTGCTTTGTGCATCACAATGCTATTGAGAGGTTGTCAGCTTGAACACTTCCTGCAAAAGAAGGCGTGCTTCATTTTCATTGTTAAATACTTGAATCGTTTGCAGCATGATGAGCTTGATTCTCTGCGGAGAATAAGAGGGGTATGCCTGCAGCATTAAAGCCGCAGCACCCGAGCACAATCCTGTTGCCATGGATGTACCGGAAATTTTCATATATTGTCCGTTCAAGACGAGAAGGCCAGGATACTGAAAAGTCAAGGTTGAGTTGGGAGAAATAGGAGCGGTAATGTTGGAGCCTGGAACAAATAGATCAGGCTTTAACAGCCCATCGATTGTAGGTCCTACACTGGTATAGGCTGCCTTTATATCATCGGAAAGAGAAACTGTATCACGGTCATCGATGGCACCTACAGTTAATACACGCGGATGGATACCGGGTGAATTGACCTTTCCGTCTGGACCCGAATTCCCAGCGGCCGCTATTACGAGAATTCCGGCATTAAACGCGGACTCACAAGCTTGAGCAAGCGGATCATTGATGTAGGAGGTGTAGGCTTCCACACCAAGTGAGAGATTCATAATTTTAATATTTAATCGTGCTTTGTTTTGTATGCAATAATTAATTCCCGCGATAACCGTCGAGACGCTGCCATCACCCGTTGCGTTCAAGACTTTAACGCCGACAAGAGTTGCTTCTGGAGCAGGGCTGACATATTTTCCTCCAGACGCGATGCCGTTACCCGCGGCACAGCCGGCGCAATGTGTCCCGTGGCCGTTATCATCATAGGGAGTTGTCCGACCTTGAACAAAATCTACGAACTCGACGATTCTATTAACAGGCTGTACAAAATCTGGATGAGGATGGATGCCTGTATCCAAAACGGCAATCGTGACTCCCTTTCCTGTCAATCCGAACGCGTTCTTTGCATATGATCCACCTACACTAGGTGTGGCTACATCCAGCGACGCTTTAACAGGAGCATCTAGATGGAGCATGGCTACGTCTGCGTGATCGGCAAGCTTTCTTATGTTTTCCAGCTTGATTCTCCCAGCTAAGAAATGAATTTCGGAAATGTTATGTGTTTCTTTTTCCGCAGCTGTTAACGAGCATAAATCGGTTATTTTTTTTGCTTTAGCCTCATTCGTTAATCGGATGAGTAGCGGAATAGGATCAGATTTTTGCGAAGTGTTAGATTGAACCGATTTTAAACGGTTTAAAAGTTTTTCATCCAGCTTTTTCTGGCTTTTTAATATCCAATCCATCTATTAAATAAATCTCCCTTCTACTGCTTTGCCTTAAGAAGACAATAACGAAAATGTTCTTTTGCTAAGAACATCCCGTTTTACAGCTTATGCAGACAAGCTCGCAAAGGTATAGATGATTGGTGTATGAATGGATAAAAAAGAACAAAAAAAGCCGGGAGGAATCTCCCGGCTGCGGGTTAAGAGTTTTTTTTAGGCTTCCATGTTACCTTGCCGCAAGTAGAACAGCCTTGCTTTTTAGGCGGTCCGAACAGCGTTTTCACTTTGGAAGCAGCTTTCGCTTTCGCTGCTTTTATCTCTGTGTATTTTTTTTGGACATCCTTTTTATTCATCCTTGCCTCTCCCCTTTTTAAAATTCAGGAACGTATGATTACTATATTCTGATCCTCGGGACGGGGTGTGCTTATTTAACTGAAATGGACGGATGACATCCGTGTTTTTTTTAGGATAAGAGGAGGGAAAGGGTGAGATTACAGAGCGCTGCGGGCTGGATTGGCGAAATGGATTTATCGGGTGAACACGTGTTGGTTGAGAACGTATGTCTGCAGAATTGGAATGATAGACGGCCGATTCGGCAATTTGCCAACTATCGGAATCATCCGTTCGTATTGCTTTTTCTTCTGGTTCTTTATTTCTGGTAATGGAGGAAACCGCCTTTTCAGCAGTCATCCTTTTTTGAGTAGAGGAAAAGGATGGAGCGATTACATTCAATAGTTTATCGTTCAATGTGTGGTAATCCCATTCTGTAATGCTTGACAGCGAAGTGAATTCCTTGCGGAGGCAGATCTGGATGATCATATAAGAGAGATATTCACACATATTCGTCTCATGCTCCGCGCTTATGGTTATGTGAAGCTTCCCTTTTTTAGGCTTTAACGTTATATGCTTGTGCACGGACTTCTGAACACTCGTCACACCATCTGGCTGAACAGGGTTTAAATAGAAGGTTTCACCTGATTCTGTACGTACACTCAATGGCACATGATGCACAGGCTCTAATTGGATGTACAAGTGCTGCAGGGCAGAAGCTTCTGGATGATTGGTTAAGGATATTCCAGTATGCTCCAAAAGTTGGCTTAGCTGTTTGAATTTTTTTGGTGATAGGCCATGCACACCCATCATAAAAGTGGAGAGAGCACCTAATATAACGTTTGCTTCTTCTATTAAACTTAAACCCCAGTAAGGACAGAGAAGCTTGAACTGTTCATATTCCTTCTCTGTGACAGAACAGATCATTTTGCTGTTAAAATACAATTCCTGCACTATGCCACACCTCGGCTTTCTTCTAAAAATAGGCATCTGTTTCTGTGTCATTACCTGCTTCAATTCCATAGTATGTATGGAATCTTAAGAACATGATGAGGAAAGGAAGGGAAAAGATGGGATACAATCACAAGCACATCCCGAAAGCAGCGAACAGCTTGCAGGATGAATGTATACGCGTTCAGAAAGTTTACGACTGGGTGACCGATTCACTTACTGTCCGAAAATCTGTCGCTTTCTCTCCAGAACAGATCAAAAAGATAGAAAAAGCGATGGATGACCCTTGCCGCAGACCGCTTAGAATCGTGACAAAGGTGCCAAAAACACCTCCAGTCTTTCCGCTCTCCGAAAGCGAACCGGGCAAAAAGCACACTGCACATTTTCTGTGTGAACAAGTAGGAGAAAAAAGGAACGTCACGGTTTCCTTAAACGGCGGCTTTGCCGACGCTCAGCTTGTTGATCTGCTGTTCACAACTGACGTAAAAGTTCAGGTAGTCGATCGAACCGGAGAAGTGGTTACAGAGTTAATCGTTAACGCATCTGTATTTGAGTCATTCGTCCTCTGCTATCCAGATGGCACGGATCTCTTCTGCCGAATCACAAAGATCTTTTCAAGAATTCCTTCAGGTACAGTGCTGTTGAACAATCCAGCCCCGATGAGCTTTGATATCGAGATCACATTCTGTGTCGATATTCAAGTAGAAGCTGAAGTGAAGCTTGAAGTGCTGGCGAAGTTCTGCTCACCTCGTGAAAACGATCTTGTAGCACCAGAAGATGTCAACATGTGCCCGCCGATCACGTTCCCGCAGCAATGCCCGGATATTTATCCGCGCCCGAACTGTGATTGCTCTGCAAAGGGTGAGGCGAGCGGATTGACTGGCAATAACGCAACAGAAAGCGGAAGGCTTGCTATCTTAGTGGATATTTGCCCGAACTGCAGCATTACCAACAGCACTTTCCGCCTAAGCTTCAACGATACGAATACGAGCGATGGGCAAAAGGATTTCAACTTTACAGCAACATCATTCGACCAAGATACGCTTTGCTGCGAGCCTTGCCAAAACGGCTTAAAGCTGACAGTATCCGGCGGAGGACGGGCGAGCTCCAACGGTGAATCCTACGACTTTAACCTTGCTATCGTACAAAGCGACGGCAGAAACCAGTTCCAAGTTCAGCTTATCGATGGAGAAGGTGTCACGGTGTTCGAGTCAGGCATCGTTAGTGCAGATTCAGGAGATATTGAACTTGAGGACTGCGTAACATTTGAAGATATCAAGTTCAAACATCAGCCATAATAAGCGTTTTAGAGGAAAAGAGGAGAGGGATTCTCCTCTTTTTTGATTGAAAAAGGAAAAGGCAGGCCACCACCTACATACAATAAGAAAAGGAGCCTATCATTCAAGGGGGAAACAGCATGAATACACAAGATAAATTAAGCTATGAACGATTAATATCGCGAACAGAATATTATAAAGAAAAGGCACTTGATCTAGAGAAGAAATTATTATTCGCAGAAGAGCAAATTGAGAAGCTAGAAAGCGATCTGCAGCAAAACGGGAACGCCGAACTTGTGGAAACAAAAGAAAAAGAACTCACTCATCTGAAAGCGGAAATGGAGGAGCTGGAATATAAGCTAAAGCGTTCTGAAAATGTGGAGCTTGAAAAGAGAATCAGCGGATATGAAGAACTTCTCAGCAAGATTCAGCTTGAATTGAATGAAAAAGATCAGCAGATTGATTTATACCAGCAGCGGATAAAGAGCATGGAAAAAAGGCTGAACATCAATCGAATGCTAGAACCTGTCTTGGCAGGAGAAGATGCTGCGGGGGCTGCACATGAAACGTCTGCCAAAGAGAAAGAAGAGGTACGCTGTACCAGCTATTTTGATTACTCTGTTATCTTTACAGAAGAGAAAAACGGTTTCATTCGAGGCTCCATTCATATGGAAAATACAGGGCTTCAGCCCATTACGAACCCCCACATCTGTTTCAGGTTCTTACCCGCCGAGGCTGCTGCGATGAAAGGGAAGATCCTTTCACTATTGTCCAATCCATCGGCAGAAGAAATCGGGCAGTCACAATGGATGTATATGGACAATGAATGGGCGGCCAGTGCAAAAGACCGTGGTGAACTATGGATATGCCCATTAAAAGAGACAGTCCTTGCTCCAGGAGGACAGCTCTCATTAAATGATTTCCAGATTCCATTTAAAAAACAGATCGACAACAACATTACAGTGGAAGCGTTTCTGTATTTTCATAAGCAAAATTATAAGACGAAGGCCGTTAATCATATTGCGGTCAATTTTTAGGCAGTGTGCCTATACCCCTTCTTTGGTCAAGTGCATAAAATGTACTATACCGAGAAGGAGGTTGTAGAATGTCAGAATCCTACGATAAGAAGAAAATCTACTACACCGATAAGATTATCATCCGTGCCAAAAAGGTCATTATTAAAGAAGAGGATTGCTGGTCAGAGTCATCTAGCAGCCATAAGCATGAATCATCCTTGAAATGTTCCAGCACGAGCAGCTATATCCCAGAATCTTCTTCCAGCAGCTATGTGCCAGAGTCGTCATCCAGCTGCAGCAGCATTGTACCAGAATCGTCTTCCTCAAGCAGTTATATTCCAGAATCTTCTAGCAGCTATATCCGAGAATCGTCGTCATCATCCTCGAGCTCCTGTTCAAGCTCAAGTTCGAGCAGCTATGTCTGTGAATCGTCTTCGTCCAGCAGCTATGTCTGTGAATCTTCCTCCTCTTCATCCAACTGGTGCGATGTCTGTAATCCAAAGAAGAAAAAGAAAAAGAACGACTGCTCAAGTTCACTTTATGATCCTTGGGTTTAACAGAAAAAAGAGCCGCCTGCTGTGAATAAAAGCGACAGGTGCTCTTTTTTGCATACATTTAAACCATTCTGGGTATCGAAGGAAAAGGAGGGGTTTCGAATGTCGTACCTATTGCCAATAACGAATTTTACCTCAGTGCAGTATGCAGAAAGGATGCTTCACCGTTCAAAGGGATTGCCGCGCATCTCTTCTGTCATTCCGGTTCAGCTTTCGCTACGGGATGCAAGAAAAAAGGAGCAAATGCTGCGTCCTAGAACAGAGTACATTCGAAATGCTGGCTGTACAGCCGGATTGTATGTTAATGAGTTGATCTAATTTTCTTAGGAAGCTGTATCGGCATAGCGTGCAGTTCACCTTCCACCATTTCGGCATACATCACCTCTTTTATAGAGTGAAAGCCTTGGTTGGATAGCAGCTGATTCAGCATGTTTTCTGTCAACTGTGCCGTCTTTAAATTGTCATAGATCGTCTCTCCATCAATAATTACAGTAACAGGAAGCTCGGCTTCTTTTCCTTGAAGATGAAGCTCCTCTCGGTTGGCTGAGCCATACATATATTTGGGCAGAACAGAAATGGTGCCATTCGTTTCAAGGATAGCGTAATGAATCTCTCTCATACTGAAATAGCCTTTCTGTCTGATCAGGTTTTGCAGCTGATTCACATCAAGCTTATTCCTTTTTAATTCTTCCCTTACGATTAAGCCTTCTCGAATGACAATTGATGGAGCTCCTTCCAGCATTTTTCGCATTCCTTTGACTTTCTGAGACAAGATTTCAATACCGTAAACTAGACCACCCCAAACAGCGACCGCATAAAATATCATCCATAAGTTTGTTTCTGAGTCATAAATAGCATTTCCGAGCAGTTCACCGAGGATAAGGGATGAAATGAAATCAAAGGGTGTCAGCTGGGTGATTTGAGTTTTGCCCAGTACTTTCGTCAAAATAAACAACGCAATAAATCCAAAAAATAGTTCAGCAGTCAATGACCCGATGTTCACCGCTCACACTCCTTTTTGTATTAGTGTGGACCAATACAAAAGCTTGTAAACAAAAAAACATTGACCCTCATTTAAGGGGCCAATGTTTTCTTCATGGTCACGTGGGGTATTCCTGCGTCAAGAAACGTTTCAGTAGAAATCGTCGTGTATCCTAGTTTACTATAAAAGGGTTCAGCCTGAGTTTGTGCGTTTAATGTAAGAGAGCTATACCCCTTTTGCAAGGAATAGTGCTCCATGGCTTTCATCAATTCATCACCAAGACCTTTTTTGCGAAACCTTTTTTCGACGCAAACGCGTTCCACTTTTCCTCCGTCGCCATATGCTCTTAACCGGCTCGCGCCGACCGGCATGCTGTCCACATACAAGACAAAATGAAGAGATTCTCCTTCAAGGTGGTCAATTTCCTCTTCTTCCGGTATTTCCTGCTCTATGACGAAAACGTTTTTCCTGATGGCCAATGCGTCAAGAAATCCTTCATCAGTCGATAAGTAGGTTTGAATCTGCATTCTAACGGCCGGACCTTCCTTTCAATCTGAATGTTTCATATACGGTCCATGATCCGTTATCAAGCTGATAGAGAAGCTGGAAACGGTCAATCGTCTCAGAATGACGGATATCGAGCATTTTCAGTCTTTCTAAAACATCGGAGTGTTCGTCATCAGATAATTTTTGGCCTAATGTCAGATGCGGAACAAAATTATAAGGCTGCTCATGCTCAAGCGGTCCAGAATATAACTGGTCATGAAGAGCGGAAAGATTGCTGTTTTCTTCCACTTTTAAATAAATCACATTGTTGACAGGGTAAAATGAGCTTACTTTTGTAATATCGATCGTTATAGGATCCGTCTCTGCCGCGATCCGCTCAATATAGGAGATGATGCTCTTAACTTCATTCTCGTCAGCTTCAAAAGGATCTTTCAACGTAATGTGAGGAGCGATTAAAGCATAGTGCGGATCATAGCGTTTACGGTAAGAATTAACTTTATCCTGCAGCATTTTAGATGGAAACATTGCAATTCCATATTTCATAAGTGGTCCTCCTCATCTTTTTGCCTAGTATATCACAACATTCTGTCACTTTCCCACTGCCGTCAGTCTTGAAACATAAAGATAAGAGCGGGTTCGATATCATGCTGCCAGTGAGCCCATAGGTGTCCGCCTTGAAATTCTTTGTATTCATAGTGCAAGTTTTTATCTGTTAAAATCTGGTGAAGCTTTCTGTTAGGATCGAGAAAATTTTTCACCTCACCGCTCGGGACCTTAAAGGCAGATTCTTCAGTTCCGATGGATTGATAGATTTGAATAGTCTGCATTTTATCGCTGGACTTTATCTCTTCCATTAAAACCTCTGGCACATAAGGAGATTGAAGGATGAGCTTTCCGAACGTGTGAGGATAGAGTGTTGCCGCTTTTAATGAGATATAGCCTCCTAATGAATCGCCTATCAGCGCGGTGGATCCACCGAGCATCAGGGTGTTGAATTCTTTTGAGATCCATGGAACAAGTTCATGAGCTAGGAATTTGAGATAGGCATCATGCTTGTCTCCTTCTGGGCGGTATTTGCGGTTACGGTCATCAATTCCTTTATGAAGGACACCAATGAGGATGAATTCTCTTATTGACTCATCTGTCATCAGCCGGTCTGCCGTCTTTGCCAGTTTGCCAAGCTGAAAGTAATCTCGTCCGTCCTGTGCAATTAATACCGGATATTTAATGAGTGTTGAGTATTTGGGTGGAAGATAGACAAATAACTCGATCTCCTCATTTAACTGCGCGCTGTAAAGGGAGCGGTCTTCTATCTTTCCTTGCAGTATAGCCATCTTTTTTGCCTCCTTGAAAAAAAGAACGTAAATATAAATAAGCGCTTACATCGCGTTCATTTTAACATAAGATGGTATAATAAACGTACTAATCGATTTCGCTAAACGCTTACCATTATGAATGAGGTGATGTTTTGAACAGAAGAGTGCACAGTCGTGATGTGGAAGCAGCCGCTAGAGCCTTGCTGATTGAACGAGGTGTTACGACACCTGATATAGCTGAGATCGTCTATGAAATGCAGGCGCCTTTTTCCCCGAACTTATCGCTGGCAGAGTGTGTGGAGAGCGTAGAGGCCGTGCTTACCAAGCGTGAGATTCAGCACGCGGTGCTTGTCGGAGTAGAACTGGATAAACTGGCAGAAAGAAAGATGCTATCAGAGCCATTGCAGTCCATCGTTGAAAGTGATGAAGGCTTGTTCGGCGTCGATGAAACGATTGCCCTTGGAGCTGTATTCGGTTATGGAAGTATCGCAGTCACTACATTCGGCCATCTGGACAAATATAAGACTGGCATCATCCGCAAACTGGATACGAAAACATCAGAAGGTATTCATACGTTCCTCGATGATCTTGTTGCAAGCATTGCTGCGAACGCATCTAGCAGGCTGGCACACAGGCTGCGCGACAGAGAAGAGAACCTCAGCCCGATTGAACTGAAACTGCATGATGAGGAAGAAAAGATCGGGTGACGTTTTAAATTAAGGGGTCCGGTACCATTAATCAAGGCATGCTGATCAGAAGCGGTTTGGCTAGGTTGGTACCGGTACCTGTCCCTTACGAAAAAAAAGAAGAAAAAAGTTTCGTAATCTAGTTGACAGCTTGCTTGCTTTCGAGTAAAGTAGGTATTGTCTTTAATACATAAGTTGATCCGATAGCTCAGCTGGGAGAGCGCTACCTTGACAGG
The DNA here is from genome assembly GCF_042665465.1 of Fictibacillus iocasae. Classification (NCBI taxonomy): domain Bacteria; kingdom Bacillati; phylum Bacillota; class Bacilli; order Caryophanales; family Fictibacillaceae; genus Fictibacillus; species Fictibacillus iocasae. The sequence continues at coordinate 167,250 of NZ_JBHTCP010000014.1, forward strand.
GTAGAGGTCGGGGGTTCGAACCCCTCTCGGGTCACCATAACTTTGATATGAATAAGAATACATAGATAAACAGAGCCGCTCAACTGCTGAGCGGCTCTGTTTTAATTTATAGAAATAAATGATGAGCGATTCTGTTCGGGCTCTTAGTTGAAAATTGAGAAATTGAGATTAGCCTTACACAAACAAAAGACTGAAACAGCATCGTTTCAGCCTAACCGGCCTTTCTTTATGCACTGGTTTTCTTTAACGTCTGAAGAAGGTCAAGCAGCCTGTCAAGCTCCTGGCTGCACCGTATGGTCTCATTGGCTGTCATCCCGAAAACCCTTGCTGTGTGAATCAGCTGCTTTCTTTTTAATTCTATTAAATAGTCCATTCCTGCGGCCCCCTGAATGACAATCTCTCTAAAAAGGTATATACATACTATCGTAAGAAGATAGTTGATTTTTAAGGGTTTCGGGAAAACTTCCTATCAATCGACAAAAATTTACAGTTGGAGGCGTCATATGAATAACAAACGAACCGTATTGATAACAGGAGCGGCAAATGGAATCGGAAAAGGGATTGCTTCGTATTTTCTAAAAAGAGGATGGAATGCTGTGCTGACAGACATTGATCATCAGGCATTGGCCAAGGTAAGAACAGAGTTCAAGATTTCTCATCCTGAGGCTGAAATCACAGCAAAAGCTGCCGATGTGTCTGATCCTGAAGCCGTAAAAGCATTGTTCGCTTCAGTGGGGCAGCTTGACGCACTCGTTAACAACGCGGGTAAAATGATTTATAAATCGCTGTTTGAGCTGGATGTGGAAGAGTGGGATACCGTGTTGAACACCAACTTACGGGGTGTGTTCCTCTGCTCACGTGAAGGTGCCAAAATAATGAAGAAACAAGAGAACGGTGTCATTATCAATATAGCATCAACACGAGCTTCCATGTCTGAACCCGACACGGAAGCGTATGCGGCTTCCAAGGGAGGAATAGTGGCATTGACCCATGCCTTGGCTGTATCACTCAGTCCATTTCATATCCGAGTGAACTGCATTAGCCCTGGGTGGATTGAAACAGGAGATTATTCATCGCTAAGAGAAGTGGATCATGACCAGCATCTGTCTAATCGGGTCGGCGTCCCAGAGGATATTGCCAGAGCCTGTTATTTTTTGGCGGACACGCAAAATGATTTTATAAATGGGCATAATATGGTGATAGATGGCGGAATGACAAAAAAGATGATATATGAACATTAATTTTTATCAGCACTAATTTGTTGCACTCGGGGAAAAACGTTTCTCTAGACCCACCCGTTTTCTCTTTTTTACACTATGGAAAGGTTAACTTACTTGCACGAATATTTGCTGCTCGGCTAAACAGTTACCGAAGGCTGACTCAACTCAAATGGCTTGGCGTCAGCCAAGTTTCTCAAAGATAAGTAAGTGAATGTGGAAAAGGGAGTCGAACGTATGAACGAAAACATGCAAAAAAAGGTCGAGAGAGGCGTTTACTTCAGCCTTGGTGCCTATATCTTTCTATCGATCGTCAAGCTTGCGGCCGGCTGGAAGTTCTCTTCTGATGCCCTTGTGGCAGACGGATTAAATAATGCAACAGATATAGTGGCTTCTGTTGCCGTATTGATCGGATTAAAAATATCGCGAAAGCCTGCAGATGATGATCATCCTTATGGCCATTTAAGAGCAGAGACCATCGCGTCGATGGTCGCATCTTTTATCATGGTGGTCATCGGTTTGCAGGTATTAATTTCTTCGGTGAAAAAAATTTTTGCAGGTACAGGAGAAGAACCGTCGTTTCTGGCTGCAGCTGTCGCTGTTTTTTCTGGAGTGGTTATGATCGTGATTTACGCAATGAATATGAAAACAGCAAAAGAGACGGACAGCCAGGGGCTAAAAGCAGCCGCTCTTGATAACCGTTCCGATGCACTGGTCAGCTTTGGCGCAGCTGTCGGTATTGCTGGATCACAAATCGGCTTGCCTTGGCTTGATTCTGCGGCTGCCGTACTAGTTGGTTTGATCATTATTAAAACAGGCTGGGATATCTTTTCGGAAACCTCCCATAATCTATCGGATGGGTTCGATTACGAAGAAGGTAAAACGATGGAAAAGCAGATTAAAAGTGTGAGCGGGGTAGAAACAGTCGGTGACCTGAAAGCGAGAAAACATGGCAACCGGGCGATCATTGATGTGACCATTACCGTCGACCCCCAGCTGAATGTCGTAGAAAGCCATGACATTACAGAACGGGTGGAAGATCTTCTTAAAGAAGCTTACCGTGTGGAAAGCATACAAGTGCACGTTGAGCCACATTCCAAGGATAAAAAAACAGAGTGAAGCGGTCACCCGTTTACGCTCTGTTTTTTTCTGTGAAAATAATTAAATCCATAGCTCTTTTGTATACGGATCTTTTTGAAAGGTAATCCTTAAAATATCCTAAAAAGCCAATAAGAAAGCTAAGCTA